>NZ_LT615227.1:1500000-1705691 GCF_900096755.1 Polynucleobacter necessarius | reverse complement strand
CTCGTAAGTTTGTGCCAACAAGGGTGTTGTGCACTAAGCGCAGGCCTTCTTGGAGTGGCGTACCTACGTGGTTGGTAAATTCAACTGGGGAGGCACCGGTACCACCTTCGGAGCCATCGACCACAATAAAGTCTGGTGTGATATTGGTCTCTAGCATCGCCTTAACAATGCCAAACCATTCCCAGGGGTGGCCAATACAAAGTTTGAAGCCCACAGGCTTGCCGCCAGATAGATCGCGTAGCTTCTGAATAAAATGCATCAGCTCTAAAGGGGATGAGAATGCGCTGTGTGAGTTCGGAGAAATACAACTTTCGCCCACTTTGACACCACGAGCCTCAGCGATTTCTGGGGTGACCTTGGAGCCCGGCAGAATTCCGCCATGGCCAGGCTTAGCACCTTGGCTGAGCTTGATTTCAATCATCTTCACCTGAGGATCAATGGCGTTCTCAGTATATTTATCGGCATTGAATGTGCTATCGGGATTGCGGCAGCCAAAATAGCCAGAGCCAATCTCCCAAATCAAATCACCGCCATGCACGCGGTGGTAGATCGAGATCGATCCTTCGCCGGTGTCGTGGAAGCCCACAGGCTTGCCGCCAGATAGATCGCGTAGCTTCTGAATAAAATGCATCAGCTCTAAAGGGGATGAGAATGCGCTGTGTGAGTTCGGAGAAATACAACTTTCGCCCACTTTGACACCACGAGCCTCAGCGATTTCTGGGGTGACCTTGGAGCCCGGCAGAATTCCGCCATGGCCAGGCTTAGCACCTTGGCTGAGCTTGATTTCAATCATCTTCACCTGAGGATCAATGGCGTTCTCAGTATATTTATCGGCATTGAATGTGCTATCGGGATTGCGGCAGCCAAAATAGCCAGAGCCAATCTCCCAAATCAAATCACCGCCATGCACGCGGTGGTAGATCGAGATCGATCCTTCGCCGGTGTCGTGAGCAAAACCCCCTTTGTAGGCGCCCAGATTTAATGCCATCACGGCATTGGCACTCAATGAACCAAAGCTCATGGCAGAGATGTTAAAAATGCTGGCAGAGTAGGGATGCTTGCAGTCTTTGCCACCAATCGTTACTCGAAAGTCATGGCTTGGTAACTTCGTTGGCATGAGTGATTGATTAATCCATTGATATCCTGGCGCCATGACATCTAAGGTCGCCAATCGTTACTCGAAAGTCATGGCTTGGTAACTTCGTTGGCATGAGTGATTGATTAATCCATTGATATCCTGGCGCCATGACATCTAAGGTCGTACCAAAAGGAATGGAATCGGAGACTGCCTTTGCTCGTGAGTACACCAAGGTTCTTTGCTCACGAGAAAATGGCGCCTCATCGTTATCGCCTTCAATAAAGTATTGACGAATTTCAGGGCGGATGTATTCGAGCATGAAGCGTAAGTGCCCAATGACAGGGTAGTTACGCAAGATCGACATTCTGATTTGCAGTAGGTCATATATACCCACTAGAGTTAATGCGCCAAAGAGAAAAAAGTAACGCCAAGCGCGACTACCCCATGGGCTCTCATTGAGCTCTAAAGTGGCAAAGCTAAATAAAGCCCCAAAAATACAAAGTAGAAAAGGAAGGTATCTGAGGGGGATCAGTTTATTCAGTGGATTAACCATGGCGAACTCTCATTAACATGATCTGAGTATAAGGATTTATCTAATTTTGACTATTTACAAGGCATTCCCCTATGACTACGTAGGAATTTGACTTAAATCAACTCTAAACGTGCTTCAGGGCCCAATAAGGAGTATGGTGAAAGATTCATCGTTATAAATAATAAGAAAACAATGTCTTTAAATCACGCAGTTATTTGGATCGACCATAAAGAAGCCCATGTCATGTTTTTAAGTGCTGACGCTAGCGAAGCAGAAGTCATCAAAACCAAGTCTAGCCATGCGCATTTGCACCACAAGGGTGGGGCGGTTGGTAGCGGCAAATTAGAATTGGATTCTAAATACCTGCATTCAGTTATTCAGGCGGTTAACCTCTCTAAAGAGATTTTGGTTATTGGCCCAGGATCTGCCAAGCTTGAGTTAATTAAGCATGCACACCATCATGATCCTAAAGTTGCAGAGAAGATTGTTGGCGTTGAAACAGTCGATCATCCAACGGATAAAGAAATTTTGGCTTACGCACGTAAGTTCTTTTATAAAGTGGATCAGATGTTATGAAAATTGAGTTCGTAGGGCCAGCAAGTCTGGCTGCTGATGGCGGTGTTATTTATATCGCCAAACTAGATGGCAAAGACGTCCAATGCCACTTCAGTTATGAGGCGCTAGAGGATGTTGACCCCGATTCTGTTTTTGGAGATGCTTTAGAGCATTTCTCTAAACATCAGCTGATGCTCTTATCGGCTGCAGAGAAGAAGTTTATTAAAGGTTTAACTCACAATGGTCAGCTGCAGATTAGTAGTAGCGACTTGCGTCTTGAATAAAGGATGACTATGACTAAAGAAGCATTGGGTCCAGACGGATTGCCTGGCCACGATTATTTCTTAGATGCCGTAAATCATATTGATAAGGCGGTTGCTAGCGAGACTATTGCGATTGGTGCTGCCAAAGGAATTGTCTTTAGCCTAGTAGAGACTCTAGGTGCCATGGTTGGGGATCCTGATCTTCCAAATCATCTGAAATCGGGTTATATGGGTGCTCTCGATCTTGCAGTGGAGTTGGAAGCTAAGTTGGCCAAGAGAAGTAAATAAGCATTTCCTAGTTAAGAAAGAGGAAAGCAAATGGGTGGCCTAGCCACCCATTTTTATTGGATTCACTCAAATCACTTAAAATTACCTTATTGAAATCCTAAGCTATACACATGAAAGTTAATTCCGAGGGGGTATCCTCATCACGCGTTTATCTGCCAGCAGATAAGCAGTACCCCAGTCTCTTGGAGTTCTTTATCCATCAATTTCCCCATCAAGGTGGTGGTAAAGACTGGGGTGGTGTTGGTGAACCAACGATTGCGGGGTTGCAGCGCCTGCAGTGCTCAATGCGATCTATCGTGCTACTGGCAAGCGTTTGCGCACCGTTTCTCTGAAGAACAGTGGCATTAAGTTGGTTTAACGGCACAAGCGCTTTGAAACTATACTTATGAGAAAGAGGTATGTCCCGGCAATATTCTTGCTGGGCATCCTCAATCTCAGTTCAGTGGGCGCACAACCCGTCAGTGGAGTACAAGTAGCGGGAGTGAATGGAGGGGGCGCAGTTTTGAAGCCTCTTACCAGCACCCCAGGTGATCCTATTCGTGGGCGAGCCATTGTTGCTAATCGCCAAACTGGTCTTTGCCTTCTCTGTCATAGCGGGCCATTTCCGGAGGAGCGCTTTCAGGGCAATCTTGCTCCTGAGTTAAGTGTGAGTGCAGGGCGATATACGGTTCCCGAGCTGCGTTGCACGCATTATGGACGCCAGCCGTTTTAATCCCAATACGATCATGCCAAGTTATTACCGGGATGATCATTTGTATCGAGTAGCCGCCAAATTTAAGGGTGAAACTATTTTGAGTGGCCAAGAGATCGAAGATGTTGTTGCCTTTTTAGCAAGTATGAATAATCCAAAATGAATAAGCACACCAATCATTTCATAAGCAACAGTCGGCGCATTTTCCTAGCGGGCCTAGGAAAGTTATCCCTATTGACTGCGGGCGCGTGGTTTACCCCTCAATTTGCATTCGCTAAAAAAGAAGATGCATCCGATGCTACCCAAAAAATTACTGGAAATGCCCCAATCAAAGATGGGCGAGTGAAGTTAGTCATTCCACCCTTGGTGGAAAATGGTAACTTGGTGGTATTGAAGGTGAGTGTCGATAGCCCAATGACGGCCAATGACTATGTCAAAGCAATTCATGTCATTGCGGAAGGAAATCCGTTGCCCAATATCTTCACCGCTTATCTAACACCTCGTTCTGGTACAGCAAACATCACCACACGCGTACGTCTGGCGGATAGTCAGACCGTTTGGGCTATTGCCCAAATGAGTGATGGAAGTTTTTGGAGTGGCTCAGCGGAAACCTTGGTGACCCTGTCTGCTGAGGCTCAAACTAAGCAAAAACAATCTAGCTATGAGCTGATGTCTTCTGAGAACAAGGCAATGCAAGACGATGCCAGCCTTAATCCAGCGATGTTTTGGGTAACCGACGGCCAAGCGCTATGGCAAGAAAAGCTGGGCCCTAAAAATACTGCATGCGCCAGCTGTCACGGTGACGTCAAGCAATCTATGCGTGGTGTTGCGGCTCAGTTTCCGAAAATGATTAAAGGGAAATTGCAGACGCTCGAGGGGCAAATTAACGCTTGCCGAATGAATACCCAAAAAGCACCTCAACTTGCTTATGAAAGCAAAGAGTTGCTATTGCTCACGGCGCTGATTGCGATGCAGTCCAAAGGCATGCAGATTACAGTGCAAAAGAATACTGCCAATGCTGCGCAAATGAATCAAGGCGAACAATGTGGTTCAATAAAAGAATGGGGCAGCTCAACCTTATCGTGCGCTCAGTGTCACGAAGACAGGGCAGGTCTTAAGCTTGGAGGAAGTGTTATTCCTCAGGGTCATCCAAATGCCTACCCCATCTATCGATTGGAGTGGCAGACTCTCGGATCAGTTCAGCGCAGACTGCGCAACTGCATGAGTGGCGTCAGAGCGCAGCAGTTTGACTATGGTTCATCAGAAATGGCTCAGCTAGAACTGTTCCTGATGTGGCGTGCTAAAGGCCTCCTCATGGAATCTCCAGGAGTAAGGCCTTAGGAGTATTAGTCTGAAAAGACTACTGAGGTGGCGCCGTTAATCAACACGCGATCATGTAGGTAGTAGCGCAATGCTCTGGAGAGTACTGTGCGCTCAAGGTCTCTACCTTTGCGCACGAGATCTTCTGGAGTATCGCCATGAGTAACGCGGGTCACGTCTTGCTCAATGATCGGACCTTCATCTAAATCGCTGGTGACAAAGTGTGCGGTTGCGCCAATCAACTTAATGCCGCGCGCATGGGCCTGGTGGTAAGGCTTTGCACCCTTAAAGCTTGGCAGGAAGGAATGGTGAACGTTGATGCAGCGACCAGAAAGCTTGGTAGAGAGTTCATCAGACAAGATTTGCATATAGCGAGCCAAAATCACCATGTCTACTTTAGAGTCAGCAATAATTTCTAAGAGTCTTGCTTCTTGAGCAGGCTTTGTCTCAGCAGTTACTGGCAGATGATAAAAGGGAATGTCGGCAAAATCGATGCTGGCATATACGTCGCGCGGGTGATTGGAAACAATGCCGCAAATGATCATCGGCAATTCACCGATGCGCCAGCGGTAGAGTAAATCTACTAAGCAATGATCTAGTTTGGATGCCATGATGAGTACGCGCTTGAGATCTTTAACGGCGCGTAATTCCCAAGTCAACTCGAAACGCTTAGCGATTTCTAAAAATCCAGCCTTTAGTGCATTATTAGCATCGGAAGGGCAGCTAAAACTCACACGCATAATGAAACGCTTTGATGCTTTGTCATCAAATTGCTGAGCCTCTTCAATGTCGCCGCCTGCCTCGAAGATGTAGGTTGATACTGCGGCAACAATGCCTGGCTTATTAGGGCAGGTGAGCGTGAGGTAATAATTTTCAGTTGTCATGACTTAATTCATCAAAAATGCGAGTAAACCCTGATTTTAGACTGTTCTAGTCTATTGCCTAGCGGGTCTCTGTCGGCAGGTCGTTTGGGCCAAGCAGTGGCGTGCTTTTGTCGGTTACTGGGGGAAGTACAACGTCAATACAGATGGGCTTTGAATCGACGACGTTAAAAAAGCTGCATTCTTTCTTAGTGGCTGCTGAGGCGGCATGTTGTTCTAAAGGGGACTTACCCGTGGTAGCAGTAGAGGCAAGACTGGTCGCTGTCATTGGGTTGGCCGCTGCTGCAGTTGCAACCGTAGCTCCAGCAGAGCTTGCTACGGCACTGCCGCTTGCGCCGATTGCTGCAATTGGCGCAACACAAGCTTGCAAATTCATGAGGCTTAAAAAAGCCAATACATAAGCCCAGTACTTCACCGGGCTTAATGAATATTTATTTTTTAATCTTGCAGAGAACATTAAATACTCCGGCCGCCCATGATTCACTAACGACTGGTTCAAATTTGCTATCCGGTGTTCTCACATCAGATACCACTGCACCTTTACTTTTGCTACCAGAGAATTCTTTAAAAGCGATTGGGCGGTAGCTAACCTCGGGGCAGTTGTATTCATTTAATCCAATGATGGAGCCGACAGTCCTTTTGTTAGTGGGATTAACGCCGGGTTTTTTCAAATCCAACATTGAAACAATTTGGGTCAATTCACCATAAGTGCTGATGGTCTCTAGATCTACATAGACAACCATGACTTCATTTGATCCCAGCTCTTTCCATTCAGCGTGAGCTAGATTGGTAAAGGTGAGTAAAAGTGATGCGATAGAGAGAAGTGAAAGCTTCATTTTTTCATTGCAGAATCCTTAAATGGCGACGATTTGAATCGAACACCTTATTTTAGCGCCTGAAAAAGGCGTTGGTGGGGCTTTTATCGGTTGTTTAACTCGAGTTGACGCTTGGTATTCTCGGGCTTCATTTGTAGCGGGAGATATTGGTTTGTTGCCCAAAGCGAATTCATATTGCGATACAGCGTGCTCTGCACCCAGCCAGATTGGCCTGTTTGGTAAATAAAGATCGATTTTTCAAGATCAGCAAAGTCATAAACCGCGCGCATGCTTGGGGCCTGTATCGTTTCATAAGGATTGCTAGAGCGCAGTAGTTCTAATCGGCCAACGTTCACGGTATTGCTATCACCAGGAAAAGGCGTCGTGATGTTAAATAGTTTGCCAAGCAAGGGAACCTTGCTGAACGGTCGATGTTCTGAAGTGGCTGTATGTGCTTGACCCCAGGACCACTTCTTAGGGTCGTTGCCATATTCTTTGGCGAGATATTCCAAAGCTACATCAAACGCTTTATTGGAAGACTCAAGACAAGTTTCTACCGCGGGTGTTTTTGGATCATCACACCAAGGGCTATTCGGATTTTGGAGTTGCGCAATTAGTGCGCCACGGTAATTTCGGTTGCCATAATTCTCAGTAAACAAATAACTCAATCTTGAGAATAGATTCCGAGTGAGATGATCTGCCCATGCATTAAACAGGAGTGCACCAGGACTGTTGACCTTCATATCCCCATCAAAGTTTTGGACAATCTCAAGTGCTTGCGCTGCCAGTGGATGACTTGGTTGGCTCGATTTAAAGAGTGGCAGCAGGGGGAGCGAGGTTAGCGAGAGCGTATCACCCTGCATAGTTTTCATATATTCCAGGTCATGACTGTTTCTGGATTTAATTAAATCGGAAATTCGGTCATAGCGGGCTGAAAGATCCCGGTCCCCAGTCAGTGGGTTAGGGTCGTTGCTAGAGATAATTCTTTGATTAGCTGTGGCGATCCACCCTTGCTCGGGATTGTTGCTTGCGGGTAAATGATCAAATGGAACGTAGCCATTCCAATCATTTTGCTTTTCCCATCCTGGCGCTACTCCATAGAGTCCGTGGTGCAGCAAACGTTTAGGGGCCACACCAGCAGCTTGGTAGGCAATATTGCCATCGCTATCCGCCATCACCACGTTTTGCATAGGCGCATAGTTTTTTTCGCAGGGCTAATTTAAGCGAATCTAAATCTTTTGCGCGATTCATTTCTAAGAGACCCACAACTGATTGGTTCTCAACATCGAGCGCAGTCCAGCGAAGTGCTAGAGCATAGCGATCGGTATCAATTGCTTTCTTCGCTCTTGCATAGGAATCTGAAATCACTGGCCCATGACGCGTATCTTTAATTAAGAAAGTGATCGAAGGGGAGCCTTTGACATCAATAATTTCTTGGCGAACTTTAAATGGCAGTAGCCCATCAGGTCCGCGATACATCCCTGGATTTTTAGAATCAATTTGCTCGATGTATAAATCTTGTACATCTGGATTGGTATTGGTAAAGCTCCACGCAAATTTATCCGTTCTGCCTAAAACAACCGCCGGAACCCCAGGAAGAGTTCCGCCAATCACGTTGATGCCTGGGGCATCCAAATGGGCAAAGTACCAAATTGCAGGCGCAGACAAGCCCAAATGGGGGTCATTGGCCAATATGGGCTTACCGCTGGCAGTCAGTTTGCCGCTCAAGGCCCAGTTATTGGAGCCCACGCCATCTGTATAGTCAGAAATTGTGAGAGCTCAAGGCGTTGCAATTCTTTATTCCAATTGCCGCCCAAGTCGTAAGCCATCATTAGCATCCAGGCCACGCTATCGGTGGGAGACCAGTGACCTGGTTTTGAGCCAGTTAAAAAGTATTCAATGGGAAGTGCCCAGCCTAATTGGGCATTGCCTGCATTCACGCCATCAGCGTATGCCTGCAAAAGACGTTTGGCTGAAACAGGGTAGCGATCAAATTGATGCTCGGCGGCACGCTTAATTCCCAATGTGCGAATGAAGCGATCAATACTGACAGTTTCTTGACCTAGGATTTCAGAGAGTCGGCCGCTTGCAATACGGCGATTCATTTCTAATTGCCAGGAACGCTCTGAGGCATGAAGGTATCCAAGAGCAAATAGCGCATCTGCTTGGCTATTGGCTTTAATGTGGGGAATATCGGATTCATCAAAGGTAATGACAACTGAATCACCAACCCCCTTAATGATGCGCTTTCCTGAAGGGTTGGATTTTGCGGCAGAAAGATAGACGATGGCAACTGTTAGGAGGGCGGCTATGCCCATTCCCAGCACCCAAATAAGGGGGCGCAAGAATTTGCGGAGTCCAGCCGGATTGCCAGTCGATTTCATCTGAATATTTTAGTAGTTTTGGCAAGATATGCCTCGGGCCGCAAGATGGGGGTTTCCCGTGCCCATTTGGCCTTGCATGCTAAAATTTCGCTTGTCTTGATTTATTTAGCGCTGCAGTTTTCTGCTAGTGCGAGCCCGAGTGGTGAAATCGGTAGACACAGCAGATTTAAAATCTGCCGACTCAAAAAAGTCGTGCCGGTTCGATTCCGGCCTCGGGCACCATCGATATATCGGGTAAGACGTATTTATTTGTTTAGTGCGTCCACACCCTGGTTTACCTTATTCTCTATCTTACGAATTTCATTCGCCATTTCATTTGTTCATGCTTGGTTCTGTCATCCGTTTCCGCATGGGCCGTAGATGTTCTTGAATTCAACTGCAAGCGTTCAGAAAAAGGCTATACCGAAGATTACGAGATGAAAATTACACTTGCTTCTGGCACTCAAAAAGCAAAGGTATTTTTAGATGATCGCGACTTGGATCAGGCGGATGCTTTTGGAACGCAAACTGTTAAAAGTGTCACGCTTGCGCGCCCCAACATTTTTATATTGATAGAAGCTAAGTTTGAACCAGAAGAAATTATGGGCGTTTCATATCCGGCTGGAACTGTAGTGACCAACATTACGCTTGATCCCGCCAGCGGTAAATTCAAGAAGGTCGAGAAAATACAGGGCGGTATTCTGGGTGCGACCATCGGCAACGGTACTCACACCAGCGAAGAGACTTGTTTCCCTTCCAAGGTGCCCTATAGAACTAAATAAAAGACTAAATAAAACACCAAATCAGTCTAATTAGACTCAGTTACAAATCCCAGTTTAGTTAGGCCCGCTCTGCGTGAGGCTGCGAGCACTTGAGCAACATATTCGTATTTAACAGATTTATCTGCACGCAAGTTAATCTCAGGCTGCGGATCCTTTTGTGCAGCTTTCTCAGCATAGCCATCAAACGTTTTGAGATCAATCGCGGTGCTATTCTAAAAGATTTGACCGTTCGCATCAATCGATAGTTGCACGGACTCTGGCTTAACTTCATTGCGTACGTTATTAGCCTTAGGCAATTCCACTTTGACTGCTTGTTGAATCACGGGCAGGGTGATGATGAAGATAATCAATAGCACCAACATGATGTCCACCATAGGAGTCATGTTGATCTCGGCCATGATGCCATCATCGCCTTGGTCGTCTTGAATGTGAAAAGACATTCTTATTCCCCGGAGTTAACGCGTGCGCCAGTCACAAAATACGCTAACAAATCATTACCAAAGCGATTGAGATCGGCGACAAATAATTTGTTTGCACGGTTTAGCGCGTTAAAACCCAAAACCGCTGGAATTGCCACTGCCAAACCAAGGGCTGTCATGATGAGTGCCTCGCCAATTGGGCCGGCAACTTGATCAATCTGAGCGCTGCCTGAGCTGCTAATGGAAATTAAGGCATGGTAGATACCCCACACGGTACCAAATAGGCCAATGAAAGGAGCGATCGCACCGGTGGATCCCAGAGAAAGGTGAGGCCTTTTTGAAGTCCTGCTGCAATGCCATCAATACTGTTCTTAACGCTTCTGGCCATCCACTCAGAGTAATTTAAGGTTTGCAACAGCTCGCGGTGATTGCTTGATTGGCTTTGGTGGTGCGCTGAAGCCTTGGTCGCTGATCTCGCAATTTGATAGAAAGGATTGTTGGCATGATTAGAGAAGGATTGAATGCCCTGCTCAAAAGAAGTGGCGTGCCAAAACTTTTCGAGTTCAGGCTTGAGTTTTCGTAGATTACGCAGATCCCATAGGCGGGTTAGCAAAATCACCCAAGTTACGATCGAACTTGTTAAAAGTACCAATGCTACAAAGCGAGTAATTGCATCTCCTTCGAGCCAAAGATTTGCAATGCCAAATGGTGTATTCATAATGATTAATTCTTAAGATTAAATTTAATTAAGAGATTGGTGGAAATTCGTTGAGGTGAGCCATTCACCAAAAAAGGTTTAAAGCGGTAACGCTTGCCAATATCAGAGGCTGCGCGATCGAGTCTGGGGAGGGTGCTTGATTGCAATAAGGCAACATCTTCTACTTCACCTGTCTCAGAAATAATCAAACGCACAATAGCGGTTCCTTGCTCGCCAGATTTCTTGGAGAACGAAGGGTAGTAAGCATCCGCATCGGGCTGATATACGACAACCAGTTTACCAATGTCCGTCTGAATGGGTGTGCCACTAGCCCCGCCGCTGGTTGCTGGCGCTACAGATGCATTTTGAGTCTGAGACTCACTTTTTTGCTGCTGACTTTGTGGGGTTGGGTTTGATTGAGCTTGGGTAGGCGAAGGCTTTTCAGTAGTCTTCTCGGGTGGCTTTTTCTTAGGCTCTTGCTTCGGCTTTGGGGGAGGAACAGGAGCTGGAGCAGCCGCTTTTTGACCTGCGGTATCCGGGCTCACTAAATTGGCCATGACGCGCGTATCGTCTAGTTTGGGTGGCGGAGCGCTCCAATGCAAAAGATCTAGCGCGGGTAAAGCATGCAGCAAGATAACAATACCAATGATGATGCGTTCCGTTTTATTAAACGGCAGGTGAGAAGAGATCTTGTCTAAAAAAGCGCTCATTACACGTCACCTAATACAGCGCCCAATGCTCTTGTATCTAGTGTATGCAGATTTAAATCGGTAGTTAAAAGATCTTGTGCCATATTTAAAAGTGCGGCGCCGTCTTTGCTGCTGACAAATGTAACCGAGCCCTTGTCGTTTGCATCAACCGACTGATTGATTGATTCCAGCTGTCTTTTGAGTTGCCTTACTACCGCATCACTGGTATCAATCAGTCTAATGGAGTCGCCCAATAATTTGCGAATGGATTTTCGCAAGAAGGGGTAGTGGGTGCAGCCTAGCACCAAAGTATCTGAACCCGCATCTTGAATCGGCTCTAAATGTTTTGCCAATAACTCTAATGTTTCTTCACTGTCGGCCTTGCCTGCTTCAATCAAGGGAACAAGGCCGGCACCCGATTGCTTGATGAACTGGCAATTGCCGGGCAGCGTTGCCAACAGCGCATTGAACTTGTCGCTCTTTAAAGTAGCTTCAGTGGCTAAGACACCCACAATGCCATTTTGAGTTTTCATGGAAGCAGGTTTAATGCCCGGCTCTACGCCGATGACTGGAATAGAAAGATCAGCACGAATCTGTTTGATCGCTTCAGTAGTCGCCGTATTGCAGGCGACTACGATGGCTTCACAACCCTGACTCGCTAAGTATTGGCATAAAGCAAGACTGCGCTGCGCAATCCAATCACTCGATCTCTCGCCATAGGGTGCGTTGGCAGAATCCGCTAGATAGATGTAATCATGCTGCGGAAGCTGGCGTAAAGACTCATCCAAAATGGATAAGCCTCCTACGCCAGAGTCAAATACTCCTATGAGAGCCAATGTCGGGCCAGTAAGTTCTTAAGCAATCTTTACTGGAATACCAGCAATTTTGGCTTGCCACTCTTTAGGACCAGTCTCATGCATCGAGATACCTTCTGAGTTCACGGCAACTGTTACCGGCATGTCTTTGACATCGAATTCATAAATCGCTTCCATGCCTAAATCAGCAAAGCCAACTACTTTAGAGGTCTGGATTGCCTTAGACACTAAGTAAGCGGCGCCACCAACAGCCATCAAATAGGCAGACTTATGTTTCTTGATTGCTTCAATCGCAACTGGACCACGTTCTGCTTTGCCGATCATGGAGATCAAGCCGGTCTTCGCAAGCATCATCTCGGTGAACTTATCCATGCGTGTTGCAGTAGTGGGGCCCGCAGGACCAACCGCTTCTTCACGAGCTGGATCTACTGGACCAACGTAATAGATCACACGATCTTTAAAGCTCACTGGCAATTCTTCGCCTTTGGCGAGCATGTCTTGAATACGCTTATGTGCCGCATCACGGCCAGTCAAAATCTTGCCGTTCAACAATAAGGTTTCACCTGGTTTCCAGCTGGCTACTTCTGCTGCTGTCAGGGTATCTAAATTAACGCGTTTGGATTTCTTGGTATCTGGTGTCCATGTGGCATCTGGCCAATCAGAGAGGGAAGGCTTCTCTAATTTTGCAGGACCATCGCCGTGTAAGTGGAAGTGCACGTGACGGGTGGCAGCACAGTTCGGAATCATCGCCACTGGCAATGAAGCAGCATGTGTTGGGTATTCCATGATCTTGATATCGAGAACAGTAGCTAAACCACCGAGGCCTTGTGCACCAATGCCCAGCTTGTTTACTTTCTCATAGAGCTCTAAGCGCAACTCTTCAGCACGAGTCTTCGCGCCACGAGCGATCAGCTCTTGAATGTCGACCGGACCCATTAAAGATTCTTTAGCCATCAGCATGGCTTTTTCTGGTGTGCCGCCAATACCAATGCCAAGGATGCCGGGAGGGCACCAGCCAGCGCCCATGGTTGGAACAGTTTTCAGAACCCAATCCACAATAGAGTCGGAAGGGTTGAGCATGACCATCTTGGCCTTGTTCTCTGAACCGCCGCCTTTGGCAGCGCAAATGACTTCAACATCATCACCAGGAACGATTTCATAATGGACGACAGCAGGGGTGTTATCGCCTGTGTTTTTGCGTTTGCCTGCAGGATCAGACAATACTGAAGCGCGCAGCATATTGTCTGGGTTGAGGTAAGCGCGACGCACACCCTCATTCACCATCTCGGTAACGCTCATCGTGGCATCAGACCACTGAACGTTCATACCGACTTTGAGGAAAACCACTGCAATACCAGTGTCCTGACACATTGGGCGGTGACCTTCGGCGCACATGCGGCTATTGGTCAGAATTTGAGCGATCGCATCCTTGGCAGCTTCACCTTGTTCGAGCTCATAAGCCTTGCCCATGGCGGTAATGAAGTCCTTTGGGTGGTAGTAGGAAATGAACTGGAATGCATCCGCAACGCTTTGAATGAGGTCGTTTTGTTTGATATTTGTCATGGTTTTTGGCTTATTTCCACATTATTAGTAAGGTTTGCCCTATTTTAAGGGTTTGCCATAGAGCAAATCCCGGGTGTTTTCACTTATCTTCTAAGGTCTTGAGGGTGTACACCCTTCATTTTGCGATATTTTCGCGCATTTGTAGATTTAATTAGTTTATTGATTATTAGATAGAGGGCCTAGAAGCATGGAACCATTAAAACAAGAAAACCGCGTATTTCACCCACCAGAGGATTTTGTTAAGGGCGCGGCTATTCCAGGCATGGAGGCTTATAACAAGCTTTGCGCTGAAGCTGAGAAAGATTATGACGGCTTTTGGGATCGTCTCGCTAAAGAAAATATCTATTGGAAAAAGCCATTCACCAAGGTGTTGGATGAGTCCAAAGCGCCTTTTTACAAATGGTTTGAAGATGGCACAACAAATGCTTCTTATAACTGTTTAGATCGTCAAGTTGAAGCAGGCCTTGGCGACAAGACTGTCATCATTTTTGAAGCAGATGACGGCACGGTTACTAAAGTCACTTACAAAGAAATGCTCGAGCGCGTTTGCAAAATGGCAAATGCACTTCGCAAGATGGGTGTTAAGTCTGGTGACAGCGTCATCATTTACATGGCAATGACTATTGAGGGCATTGTTGCGATGCAAGCGTGTGCTCGTATCGGTGCAATTCACTCTGTTGTGTTTGGCGGCTTCTCTGCACAAGCATTGCGTGATCGCATTATGGACGTTGGCGCGGTTGCAGTGATTACTGCTGATGGCCAGTTCCGTGGCGGTAAAGCTCTGCCATTGAAGGCTATTTGCGATGAAGCGCATTCTACTGGAGAGTGCCCTAAGGTCAAGCATGTGATCGTAAGCAAGCGCACCGGCACAGACGTTGCGATGCAGGCTGGTCGCGATGTTTGGATGCAAGAAATCGTTGCTAATGAAGCAACTACTTGTGAGCCAGAGTGGGTAAGTGCAGAGCACCCATTGTTTATTCTTTACACATCTGGTTCGACTGGTAAGCCAAAGGGCGTACAGCATTCAACTGGCGGCTACCTCTTGTGGGCAATTCTCACAATGAAGTGGACTTTTGACATTAAGCCTAACGATGTGTTCTGGTGTACAGCTGACATCGGTTGGGTAACAGGTCACTCATACATTACTTATGGCCCACTCGCAGTAGGCGCTACTGAGATTGTGTTTGAAGGCGTTCCAACTTATCCAAATGCTGGCCGTTTCTGGGGGATGATCCAAAAACACAAGGCATCTATTTTCTATACAGCACCAACAGCGATTCGTTCATTGATCAAAGCATCAAGCAATGACGAAGCAGTACATCCAAAGAGCTATGACTTATCTTCATTGCGTCTCTTGGGTTCTGTAGGCGAGCCAATCAATCCTGAAGCATGGATGTGGTACTACGAAAACGTTGGCGGCTCACGTTGCCCAATCGCAGATACTTTCTGGCAAACCGAAACTGGCGGTCACATGATCTCCCCATTGCCAGGCGCAACACCAATGATTCCAGGTTCATGCACATTGCCATTGCCAGGTATTCAGGCAGCGATTGTTGACGAAGCTGGTGTAGATGTTCCAAACGGCCAGGGCGGCATCTTGGTTGTTAAGCGCCCATGGCCTTCAATGATTCGTACGATCTGGAATGATGCTGATCGTTTCGTGAAGTCTTATTTCCCAGAAGAGTTGGGCGGTACTTTGTATCTTGCAGGTGACGGCGCAATCCGTAACAAAGATACTGGCTACTTCACCATTACTGGTCGTATCGATGACGTGTTGAACGTTTCCGGTCACCGTATGGGAACAATGGAAATCGAATCTTGCTTAGTTGCTAACCCATTGGTTGCTGAGGCGGCAGTAGTTGGTCGTCCAGATGAGTTAACCGGTGAGGCAATTTGCGTATTCGTGGTTCTCAAAGGCGGCCGTCCAACTGGCGAAGAAGCGAAGAAGGTTGCTACTGAACTGCGTAACTGGGTTGGTAAAGAAATTGGCCCAATCGCTAAACCAAAAGACGTTCGTTTTGGCGATAACTTGCCTAAAACCCGTTCCGGCAAAATCATGCGCCGCTTATTGCGTGTGATCGCTAAAGGCGAAGAGGTTACTCAAGACACTTCAACTTTGGAAAACCCACACATCTTGGACCAGCTCAAAGAGTCTCTATAACTAGCTAAATAGGCTTTTAGAGGCAAACCCTTTCGGCAATCGTATAATCAACGACTATACGGAAGGGTGGATGAGCGGTTTAAGTCACACGCCTGGAAAGCGTGCGTAAGTTAATAGCCTACCGCGGGTTCGAATCCCGCCCCTTCCGCCATGTCAATAGGTATTACAAGGGTTTGTAGAGATACAACGCCCTTGTTACCAAAAGCGTTACCAAAGCCATCCTTCGGGGTGGCTTTTCTTTTGGCGCCGATGGTCTGCTTTCGGCCAATAGCAGTCTTTAACAGGGCTCAGATGATTGGGAGCGCTTCCAAGGTGTAAGAGGTTTTTTGGATTAGAATCTCGAAAGTTATGAATTTCCGCAAAAACCGCCTCATTCACTGGATTGCTGCTCTAGCAATCGCAATGAGTGCGCTTGCGCCAGCAGTTTCTCAGGCGGTATCGCTAGCGAAGCATCATGGTCAAGGATTTGCCATGGAAATTTGTGCAGCTGATGGCACCAAGTTACAGATCAATACTCAAGGTGAAGATCAAGCAGATCTCGCAGAAGCGCAGCCATGCCCGTATTGCATTGCTCACACAGCCATTACGCCAGCATTCAATACCAACCTCACATTCCAAGCGCCGCAAACACTTGCTTTGCTGCCGCAGCTTTTCTATCAATCACCCAAGCCTCTCGCTGTTTGGGTAACGCCCCCTTCAGCAGCACCTCCTACAAAAGCCTAAATCTTTTTAGGGCATAGCGTATAGCTATGTAGTTGCGGCGATATTGCCGCGAATTTGTGTTGAGTTAAAAATGAGATTAAAAAAATAGTAGTTGCAATGGGGGTGTTATCGCTTATGCCTAGCGTTTATTCCGCAGAGCCATCAATACCGCCAGTAATTGTATCGGGATGGAATGACAATTTGGACTCTAATAGCCCGAAAAATCCCTTTAGAACTACTGCGCCAAGTAGCGAATCCCATGTGGAGGTGATTACAAGGGAGCAAATTGAAGAGCTGCATGCTACAAGTATTTTCGAAGTGATGAATACGGCGTCAGGCGTTGTGAGTACCCTTGGTAGTAGAAAAGGTGGGTTTGGTGGTTTGTTGATTCGAGGAGATTCAAATTTCCGCTGGATTATTGATGGCGCCTATTTGCAGCCCGATACGGCCTCAAGAATCTTGGCGGCACTCCCAGTATTTTCGATACAAGAAATCAAAATTGTCCGCGGTTCAAGCTCATTAACACTGGGGCCGATGGTGGGTTCTGCAACTGCAAGCGGTGCGCCAGTAGACGGATTTGTAGTTGTTGAAACGAAAAAGCCCAGAAAAGACGAAGTTCAACTTAGAGGCTCGGCAGGGACTTACAACTCCTATCAAGCCGACGTTTGGGCCGGAAAAACAATGAGCGATCAAGATATGAAAGCTTACGTTGCCGGATTGGCCTTTAAAAATAGCACCGATGGACCAAATGAAACGGTTTATAACTCTCTGACATATAACGCTGGAAGTCAAACCGGTGGAGGGCTTATTAAAGGAGGTATGCAAGCTTACGGACTTAATATTGATGTGATGGGGTATGTAGCCCGCGGCACTTCGCAAATACAAAACTATAACAAGAGTTTTTCCTCAACAACAGCGCCGGGCAATTGGAATGCAAACCCTTCAGATAATGATTTATTTATCCTTAATGCAACAAAAAATCCTGGGATGAGAGCAATACAACCTTAGCAAGCATCTCAAGAAATACGAGTTATCAAAACCTTAACACACCAAAGACATTAACCGCTCCAGCGGCATCATATAGCAATAACAACGAAAATAACTTCATGAACCTAAAGCATGTATTCGCACAAGATACTTATCGCGTAACTTTGGGTGCGGATTATCTTCATTGGAATAATCCAACGGGCATGAATTATTACGAAGGCGTCCAACGTGAGGAAAGCACCACGGGTTTATTTACACAGCTACACAGCTAGAAAAATCCTTTTTAGATAAGGATTTAAATTTTGACGTCAGTTATCGACAAGATCAAGTAAAGGTACAGCATGGCCTTGACTCATACTTTGGCGGTCAAGCGGGCCAAAGAAACGCATCGCTGCAGTATTCAAATAGAACTTTGAATCCTGCAAAGTTCTACACTCTAGGTGCTCAATATCGAGTAATGCCTGAGACGAAAGTAAATGCAAGATACGGTGGCGCAAACCAATCCCCTCAAAATGTGACGCCGATGCCTGGAGTGACGCTGGGAAATGATCAACAAACCAAAATTGAATTTGGTGTCGAGCAAAAAGTATCGCCCCTATTAAATCCAGCGGTCAACTATTTCTCTAGGCAGGTTACAAATGAAAAAATCTTGGGTGGATACAATAGGCTATCAGGCGTACCAGTAACGAATTGTTCATTGGCTGAGTCCGCTGTGATAGGTCAAACAACCGGAATTTATGCCGCTTGTTACAACCAAAGTAATACCAATCGAAGCGGTATTGAGTATTCGACCCAAGGTGTCTTTGCTGAAAGAAGTAACTATCGAGCAAGTTGGACAAATTTCACTATGCTTAGTGGAGCATATACAAGTCTGGTTACCCCAAGAAATATTGGCGATTTTACATTTGCTCATGGCATTGATAAGTTCACTTTAACCGGTAGTGTTAAGTATGTTGCTCAATACTATGGAATTACTGCTACCTCAACAGTTCCAACTGTCAAAATTGGAAATTACACCAATTTTGATGCTGGTATAAGTTATGGCATGCTGGTGGATTCAGTTGCACTTACCACTACCTTATATGGTAAAAATTTATCCAACAACAAATATCAAACAACCACCGGTATTCAGGACTGGGGTCGTGTATTTGGTGTAGAACTTATAGCGAAATTTCAATAATGAAAAGTAAAAAACCTTGGGCATTACGCCGCATCCATTTTTGGGTTGGCACTATTCTTGCCTTGCCCTTTTTGTTGATGGCGCTTAGTGGTGTTTTCATATCCATGCGAAGCGTTACTAATATTAAGGTCCCCTTAAGCTGGTCAAGCGCGGAAAAAGTTCCCGAGCACCTGCCAGTAATGGCTTATCTAGAAACTGGCAAAGATGTTGTCTGGGTTGGAAATGCTCAGGGATTGCATAAAGTCAGTGATGGCGTTGCAGAGGAGATTGCACATTTCTCGGGGCAGGAGATTATGTTTCTTGCGGCTTTGCCAAACAAGCCATTCCCCTTGGTGGCAACCAAAATGGCGGTATGGGCAATTACTCCAGATGGTGAATGGAAGCCATTAGTGCGTGGTAGGGTAAGGCAACTTGCCTTATTACCTGATGGTCGGGTCTTGGCTATTGCTGGCGGTAGGGGTGAGATGGCTGATGGTAAGCCTATGGCAACTTCCGATGGAATGCGTTGGGAGCCATACATGCCCGTGATGAAAGCAAATCGAGCGCTTCCTGAATTGGAGAATCCTAAGATTGCTCTGCACCAATGGATGCGCGAGTTGCATTCTGGGGCTTATTTTTTTTGGTAAAGGTATTGGTGAAATGGTCTGGAGCAATATTCTAGGCTGGATTCTTGCGCTTCTAGTTCTGACTGGTTTATGGATGTGGATTAAAACTGTTAAGCGGAATGGTTAACAGAAAATGATGTATTTGATTCTATTCAGCTTGGCTACTGTTGTTGTAGTAATTGGCTTATTTGCATATGGGCTAACAATCTTGTTTGGAAATGTAGTAAGCCATAAAAGGATGATCCAGGCAGTTGAACGGCAACTATCACTATCAATTAATGGTGAAAATCTTTTAATTGAAGAGGGGGTATTGCTAAATACTCTTTGGGCCCACTTGCCAGAGGCCGATTGCAAGGAGGGGGAGTGCGGCGGTTGCCGAGTAAAGAGCTTCTCAAGGGGGATATTGAATGGATAAGAAAGCCCATTTACCAATTGATAGATCCAGCCCACATATTGCCCTGTAGTTGCAAAGCTAAAACATCGCTAGTCTGTGAACTAATCACTTGAATTCTCAAGCCTTTTTGGCAATGGCTTCAGGATACATACATGTCTTACAGCGTCCGCTTAAGCAAGAAGTGGAAATAGTCGATAAAGTCCTCATATCATGAATTTCCATAAAAACCGCCTCATTCACTGGATTGCTGCCCTAGCAATCGCAATGAGTGCGCTTGCACCAGCAGTTTCACAAGCGGTACCCCAGTAGATTTAAAGGCTAAAAATACTGGTTACAATCAAATCGGGTCTAAATTTATGTCAATGCGCTTATATAGATGCTGTTTATCGCTGCTTTCATTAACCCTTTTTGCCTGCGCAACCCAGTCAGGCGTATGGGTCAAGAGTGATACGGCGCCTCTCCAATTTAATCAAGACAACTATGCCTGTCTTCAGGAGTCGCAGCAACCTTATGGATATGCTCAAGGTGGTTATGGTTGGAGCAACGGTTGGGGTCCTGGGCGGGGTGGGTATAACGGCTACTCTGGAGTCCAAACAAATCAAGAGCTTTATTCAGCATGTATGAAAGCGCGTGGCTACAGTTGGCAACCGGATAAACTTCCCGGCCAATAAACACCGTTCTTTATATCAGTACTAACCTTTTACACTAATGACGGGTATAAGTCAGTCGTATCTCCTAAGCCTAGTTCGGTTGTTTGGTTGTGATTCGGTCAGCAGCAGTCAGTAGGCGAGAAGTTGTAGGTATGCCGTTTAAAAACTACAAACTCGGCTCTGGGTCATATGTAGGTAAATACATATGCCAACCTATAAACTGTTCTAAGAGTTGTATACGTCTCATCAGGTAACTTTACCGCCCAAATCATGAATGGCGCCCCATTTAACTTATTCATATCGGCCGATGAGCGGTTCCCACTGGAGCTCTATAAGAATGGCAAAACTGTAGATCAGGGCATGGTCTATGCCATTGGCAAAATTGCGATGATTACCAAAAACTCTAGTGGTATTAAGCTGGTAAATGACAAAGCAGAATTAGCCAGAGCCATTGCTAAGCCTGAGTTAGCCCCTTATGGCAAAGCCGCAGTTGAGTATATGAAGGCAGAAGGCTTATGGGATTTGGCTAAATGGTATTTGGCGATAACATTGGCGTTGCTACGATGTATGCCTCTACTGGTGCCGCAGATGTTGGCTTTACTGCGCTGTCTTTGGCGCAATCACCAGAGCTTGCCAAACTGACAAACTATCTTGTGGTGAACGACAAGCTATATGAGCCAATTAAGCAAAGAATGGTTGTGATTAAAGGCGCACCCCAAGAAGCTACCGATTTATATCAATTCATGCAGACGCCTAAAGCTAAAGAGATTTTGGTCAAGTACGGATACGCAGTTCCAAAGTAAAAAGTCTAGCATTCATGGCCCTAGCCGAATTGGCCGCAGGCCACTACTAATTCGAAAACCACCCTCGGGTGGTTTTTCTTTGGGCATCTGCATTGGGTCGTTAGCGGTCATTGCGGAGGAATGTTCCGCCGTCGGTCTAATGTCTATATCGGTTTGCGCCTAGTGAATGTAAGGTTACCAAAGATTGTTACCAAGCTGCAGCTAGTTTTTGTTGGCGCACACTCAGCTTTACTGGACATCTTAAATGTTCAAGTGGGGCACCCCTGATGTTTTTTCTATAAATCGACCCNCACCCACCCGGCACCCCCCATTTTTAGAATGGGCCCCATCCAGGTCACCCTTACACATTAATTTGCTCAAACGATTGGATCTTTTTGCAAATAATGTCAATTTAACTGGTATCTACTTGTCACCTTCATGGTCGCGAAGGGTTGCAAGGATTGCGAGGGCGAGCTGTTCCGGATCATTCATATCGTATTTCACATAACCAGCGGGTTCCCGACCCCTTATATATTCGCCATTAAATAGATTTATGTGGTCACCTATATCTCGCAATGTCAGCAATATGATTGATGACTTTCTATGGTTTTCTTCTGACCGCTTTGTTCTTTCGCCATTCTTATACCGAGGATGGTCCGCACCTCGTATAACATTTCTACTTTTGTGAGCTCCATGCATCCTACATGCTTTAGTCCCAAACGCAGCGGGGTTGTTGCAGGGAAGCCGAGTTCTTTTTGATCTGCATCCTGATCTGCATCCGCACAATTTGGCGCCATGCATGCTTACGCTGGGTAACGGCATTTGACACCCCTCTGCACTATATTTGAGGGGTCTTTAAGGCAATTAAAATCAATTTCCTTGAGACCCATGCAAAGACTCATAGTATGGTGACTCTCGGGTATCCACCACGTTGTGGAAATAGCTTGATTAGCCCGTGCCACTCTAGTCTTTTCAAAATACCTTGGCGTGTTTGACGGGTAAGACCAGTCACATCATCAATTTTTGAATCTAGCTTGATTGTTTTGGAGCAAGCAATACCGGCATAAAACCAAAGCATGACGGCAACCAGTTCTGTAGATCCACCAAGATTATTCACCTTCTTTAGCCAATCCAATGGAATTGGTCCCTTGATGAATAACCCGGGCTGCCTTTTAGGTAATGGGTTTGGTTTATTGGGCATACAAATGCCTAATTCTTTATCAAGATCAATATCTCTGAGTGAAAATGATTTGGTTTGTATGTATGTATGTATGTATGTATGTATGTATGTATGTATGTATGTGGCCATAGTTATTCTTTCTGAATAGATATATATAAGATTGGACAGGTGTTAAAAGTTCTAACACCTTGCGTTAAGGTTTTCATTGCTTTTGATGCGGTCAAGGATATTCATGACGCGGTCCCAGAAAATCTGGCCGGAGTCTTCGTGAAACCTGTCAGGGCTTCGGATTATCTTTGCATCACTGGCTAGTTTGAATCCACCAAGCAAAATGGCACTTGCGTCTTCCATGCAGCCCTGGGCTACCAAAACTGCCTCATCAATTTGGTCTTCAGGCGCCTCGATTAACAATGCATCATGCACGGGTGCGCAAATATTGATACCTTTTTCATGCATCAATACGCATGCGAGTCTTAGCATTTCTGCTGCGTTGGCTGCGAGGGTTAAGATTTGGTTGAACATTTAGTTGCCAACCAAACAAAGTAGTTGCTTGGTTAAATGCAACTGTCGCGTTATAAAGATTGTCTGACCAGTCCCAGAACGTCCTGTAGACCCTTTTGTGCATATCTAAGAGCTGTTTTGCCCGTAATTCTGGAGGTTCCTAGCCTGCCTGCTAAAGACTCTGCTCCCATGCCATATTGGGTTGCTAGGACGCATTGTTTGTATTGGTTGCGTTCGTTTGGGTGGCTGTGTTTAGTTGCATTTTGTGGAACCGCTCCAGCTTGTTTGGCGAAAGCAAGATATGGATCTCCGGATAAGTAAGCTGCAAGCATATTTTTGTCTTGCGACAAGGCGGCTGCAATACCAAATTCCTGTTGCGACCAATCAATATATGCAATAGCCATGCCTGGACTTGGTTGGATCAAACCTCTTAGCCATTTTGATAAGCCAAAAACAAACTTAGTTGTTGATGGTTGGTTACGCCCAGTGATCGATGAAAATTGTGACAACATGCAACGGTTCCGCCCGTCACTACCCACATATAAATCATTCAATCTCAACTTTGCCAAACAGTCTCGCAAATTACGTAATGGCAGCAGGCTAGGGTGCGCCCTAGACATATCCTTAAAGGTGTCTTCGTCAAGTTTAAGTTTCCCTGTTGCGGTCCTGGGCCATGGAATATTTGCTAGCTCAAGATACTTCTCAAACAAGTCACTTTTAAACACGCCATCCTGGTAGACGCCATAATTTGCATCAACCTCTAAAATAAGGTCACATTTAATTTTGTCCTAGAAATGGCACAGATCGGCATAAGTCTCAGTGTCAATAGGTGTGCCAGTGGGTTTCCATTGTGGCTACGGTAATGTTGTACCGCCCTCTAAGTAGTGCACGTGGCTGGTCAATTTCCGGCAACATTGCCTTTAAAAGAGGTAACAGGGCATCCACGTCAGACTGACAATAGTCCAATAATGATGACCGTTCAAAATGGTTGTATGGCGCACCTCTAAGCGCGAGGGCGCGCATATCTTCTTTATGCTCTGGTGCAATTGAATCTATCCCAAAAAACTTCATAGCACCTAGCAGTGAGCGACCACCTGGTAAATATGAAAATCCGTTTGTCCTATTTCGAAATTCAGCGTGTAGAGATCCAAAACATTCTCAGGCATAGGCCACCCTAAGGCCGCGAAGCACGACATTTCAGCGCTAGCAAAATAGGCAACAATAACCACCGTTTTATCAACCAGAAAAGGTGGCGTCCTTAGTTGATAAAGTTCCTCTTGGAAGATGCGGTGGTATTTTCCCGTCCCGATTTCATGGGCCACCATACAAATTACCTCTGGCGGATTGCCTTCCTGGCCCCCGAGGGGGCGGAATTCAAAGTCAAGTGTGATGCAATCACTCGGTAAAAAGTTTTGGAGAATCATTAAATTCTCCCTTGAATTTGACGAATATATGGATGGTCGGGTGAGTCAATAATGCGGCCAGAAAATGCATCATTGATCAATTCCTCCATTGACTGGTTTGGCCATTTGGGGTCGCCAAGATCGTTGCTTGATTTGGTAATTTCATACTGACCAGCCTTCATGTTTGCCTCAACCCGCACCCAATTATTTTCGGCTTGATCGATTGCATCTTTATATGAGGATTGCCAAAGATTTCTTCTTCCTGATAGATCAATATCAGGCTCGCCAATTAACTTCGGAATGCCTGAATTATCAACAGCTAGTCTTATTGTCTTTGCAGTTGCAAGACTGCCTAGGTGACCAGCCATATTAGGGGCGGCTAAATACGTTTCACCATTTTCTTTATCATCAACTAGCAAGCATCGGAATTTATATTCGACATCAGGATGGACCCTGCAAAGCCTGTGCTTATTCAATTTTCCGTATGTAGGCTTAAGCGGCTGTGTAATCCCGCCTGTAGCGCTGTAGGTGTCAGGCAACCTAAGACTACTTAAGAAGTGAAGAAGTGTTTTTTGTAATTGTTGCTTCAGATTCACTAGGCGGATTAATAGCTTCTTGTTGCTTCATGGTTTGCCCGCTCATACCGCCTCCTTATGAGATTTGGTAAATTGGCTTTCAATCCAATCATCTACATCAGACTCTCTCCACACGCAGATGCCACCGATACGTGTAGGGGGTATGAATTCGCCAGTTGCTATTTTTAGCCAATGTGGTTTTTTTTGACACTTCAGCCATGCGTAACAGCTGTATAAAATTGCCCATTTGAGCGCTCCTAAAGTTAACTCCAATTAAATCCAACCATGTCTGGCTGGGCTTAATTGGAGTTTGTTCTTTAGGGTGGTACTAATCCATTCACCACTTATGACGCAAAATAATTATTTGGGATTTGGTGTGAGTCCAGTTTTCTCAGTGAAAAACTCTCTAAGTCTAGATTTTGACCAGCCCAGATTATCTTCTCTTGTAATTTCCTTGTGGATCTCAAGCTCTTCATCTGCGAGATCTTTGGCCTCGCCTACAACTCGCACTTCTTGTTTATAGTCCGGCTCTGGCTTACCGAGATGCACATCACGTTGAAAAATTTCAAAATCATCCCAGATAAGCGGATTCGGGTATTTTCTTTTCTTTAAATTATTTAGCGTCTTTGCGAGATACTCATTATCTGCAGTGAAGTTCTTATTTCGTTCTTCCTGGCGGTTGTCGTTAGCCTTATTTTTTCTGTACTCATCGCCATCCAAGATGTGCTCAAACTGATCTAGCGCTCGATTGGATACTCCAGCGTAGCCGCGCTCAATTTCTAACTCTAATTCAGAGTGAGTGGGCGAGGCGCTCTACTAATTCTTCTTTGCTTAGGTTGTTAAAGTGCTTTGCAAGATCTGATGCTTTACCGTCAAATTCCTCCGGCCTCAGAAGATTTCCAAATTTATCCATCTCAGATTGGTTGAGCATTGATGCGACCAAAAGCCCCTGCAGACGTTCTTTTTGTAATTCTTGGCGTAGTGAGGGCTTTTTTCGTGTGGCGCTTTCGGCATCTAACTGATCAATTTTTGACTGAATAATTTTATTAGCACGCTTTGCGGCCTCCAAATTTGCTGGAATACGTATGCTTTTCATGATGCTCTCCTAGGCGACTTTAAGTTCAACGACGTTATTTGCCGCTGTGCTTGTGCAATATGTCTCCCAGTCTAAGAGTAGGGCACGTCTTTTTTCAAGTAAATCTTTACGGCGGTATGCGGCCTCTACCTTATTGCGGATCGCATGAGCTAAGGCCATTTCGATAACCTCGGACGCGTGGCTTGTTTCTTCAGCTGCCCAGTCAC
This sequence comes from Polynucleobacter necessarius, assembly GCF_900096755.1. Classification (NCBI taxonomy): domain Bacteria; kingdom Pseudomonadati; phylum Pseudomonadota; class Betaproteobacteria; order Burkholderiales; family Burkholderiaceae; genus Polynucleobacter; species Polynucleobacter necessarius. Next base: position 1,679,518 of record NZ_LT615227.1, on the reverse strand, counting down.
GAAAGGTGGAGCGAAAACCATGGACCGTAGCATCTAGTTTTAAGCGTCTCATAATCATCGTCATTGCCATACCAGAGAGAGGTTTGCCCTTGCGTGAGAATAGATATTTGCTGTCAGGATCCATGGCAGACGCAATCTTTAATATCTCAAGGGATCTTGAGCATAGCGGGACTCTATGCTCTTTTTTGGCCTTCATGCGTTTACCTGGGATTGTCCAAATTTCACCATCAACCTCCGACCGCAGGCCACCAAAGACCTCCCCGGAGCGCGACGCATTCAAAATTGTAAACTCCAAGGCTAGAGAGCCCACAGTACAGAGATCTTGAAGTTGCAGGAGTAGGGCTGGGATCTTTCTGTAAGAGAGCGCTTTGAAATGCTTGGTCTTGGTTATCTTTTTAGGCGCTGGGAGGATGGTCTGCAAATGGCCTCGCCAGGTAGCCGGATTTGAGCCTTCCCTTAGGCGCAAAGTGGTGGCTACTGCCAATATCCACTCCAGTCGCCCCCTTAATCGCGAGGCAGTTTCCGTCCTGCTGGCCCAGATTGGCGAAAGGATGGACAAAATGTGCTCCATATTTACTTGATCTACTGGCAAGTCTCCAATAACCGGGAATGCGAATTCTTCAAGCGTATACAAGCCATTGCTTGGCGTGTTTAGGGTTTGTGACTACTCCAATTTCTTTTTATCAAGGCACTCTAGAGAGAATTCTCGAAAGGTTTTGCAGCCTCGCGCTTGAATTGCAAAAGCTGCTGCTTTTGCCGTTTTGCGTTGGGTTAGGGGGTTGGATCCTCGGTCAAATTCATCTCGAGCGCTTTGAGCCTTTATTCGTGCTTCCGATATTGAAACCTTCGGGTAGGCTCCCAGGCTGATATTGTGCTGCTTGCCATTGTTAGCAAATCTGAAGATCCAGTATTTCTTTAAATTTGGCTTAACCCATATATGAAGCCCTTTTACTAAGGCGTCAGTGTATCTACCCTGGACTTTTAAATTCTCTACATACTTGAATGTTAAGTTAGTGGCCATTGAATTCTCCATAAGTTGGTTACCAAAGGTAGTTACCAAACTTCGCTCTTATAACGAGTTGGACTACCCTGGATTCAAATCTACGGATATGGATAAGGGATAAGTCTTGGGAATTCACCACTTATGACACACGAACTTTTTTCATGTGGGTTCAAGCACAATTAAACGACCAGATCGCTCAAGCTCAAGCAGTTGAAAACGCAAAACACTTGGCACAAGTTGCTGTTGAAAGCGCGCAAGAGTTGGCAGAAATCAACCAAGCTGCTGCACAAGATGCAAGCACACAATTGTTGGCAATCAAGGATCCACAGCAATTAACTAAATTGGCTCAGCCTGAAGTTGCTCAAGAAGCTGCTAAGTACGCTGCTGCTTACCAAGCTAAAGTGAACAAAGTTGTTCGCAATGGCAATAAAGAAGTTGCTCAAGTTATCGATGCTTCAATCGACGACGCACGTGACGACTTAGTTAAGTTCGTTAAAGAAGCTACTAAAACAGCTCCTGCTGGTTCTGAGGCATTTGTATCTGCATTCAAAACTGCATTCGAATCTTCACTCCAACAGTTCGACCAAGTTCGTGCAACTGCAACTGACGCATTTGCTAACTTTGAGAAGAGTGTTGACGCTGCAATGGCAAACATTCAAGGTCAATACGCTGTTGCTAAGCCAGCTGCTAAGACACGTAAAGCTGCTTAATTCGTTTTAACCGCTTTATTGAAAACCGCCTACGGGCGGTTTTTTCTTTTGGGAAACTGGTTTTACCTTAATATCTAAATCGTGCCTCATAAGAACGGGCAGTTGAGGGTAGCAACTTCACAATGACATTAGGAGACAACAATGATTTTTGCAATTTTGTTAATGGATAAGCCGGGCACCGCAGACCCGCGCGTTCAGGTGCGCCCTGAGCATCGCGCCTATTTGGCGAAGTTGGCAGATCGTATGGCATTTGCTGGACCCGTTGACTTCTGAGGACGGCAAGACAACCGTCGGTAGCCTTCTGGCAATGGATTTTCCCAGTAGGGCAGACCTAGATGCTTGGTTGAAGGATGAGCCTTTCACAAAAGCTGGCGTGTATGAGAAGCCAGTGATTCATGTCTTTAATAATATGTGGGCGCAAAAGGTGGGATTTCCACCGGCTCCCTAACCCTAAGCCGACGGCTTATAAAACAAGCTCTTTGATTCCTTAATGGCGGTAGATGATTTCTCTGAATAACACTCGAGTAAAAAAATGGGGCCTGCGATTAGTGGGCGCGGTAATGGTTATGCTGGCTCTTTTTTGGGCGGGTAGCCACGCATTTGTCCCTGGGCTGATTAAGAAATCGGTTGCTGAGTATGGCGACAAGCTAGGTTATGACATTGCTTATCAAGGCTTAAGCCTCTCCCCATTGCGCTTACATATAGAGCTCGATGGTTTTCATATTGCTAAAGGCGGCAGCGCAAAGCTGTTGGAGTTTAAGAAGCTAGCGATCACCCTAAAGTGGACCAAGTTACTAGTGGGCGAAGTGGGCTTTGATGAGATCTTGCTAGATGAGCCAAAGATCTTGGTTGAGAAGCGCGCGGCAACAAGACAGCAGAGCAAGCAAGCAGCCCAATGGAATTGGCAAGAGTTTATTCATGCGGTAGAAAAAAACCTTCCGCCAAAAGATCCTCAGACAGAGAAAAAGCCCATCAAGATTTCGGTAGATGAGTTTTTGGTAAAGGCGGGATCTCTGAGTTTGATAGATGATTCTTCAAAGTTAAAGGAGGATCTCAAACCGTTTTCTATCAAGTTGCTCGATGTAGCAAACTATGACCAAAATGGCGTGGTTTCCGGTGTACGAGGGCAGTATGACTTCAATCTGGGCTCCTTGCAATTACTCATCCCTGGCATGAACAAGACGATCGCCTTTAATAAGGTGGTAATTGGTGGCGGGCTAGATAATCCAAGCCCCAATCGTCTGGGGCTTCAGCTGGACCTCCAGTTAGATGGTGGCGATATTCGCTCTCACTGGGATTTGAACACTGCATCGAAAGCCCTAGAGGGTAAGGTCAAGATTGTCAATATCTCCACAGCGCCATTGATTGCCTTGTTGCCAGCGAATAAAGAATTAGTTGGTAACAGCGGAGTGTTGAATGCAGATCTTGCAGTCAAGTTGGGCGGAGAAGCCGAGGTAATTTCTGGTGATGCGCAGTTAACTAATTTATCTGTCATCGAGAAGGGTGAAAAAACACCTCTGATTACTTGGGATAACGCGGATATTCGTCAGCTTGAATATAAGAGCAGTAAAAATTCCGGCATTAAGTCGACTGCACTCGCAATTGATGAAGTGATCTTGGATCATCCGAATTTGCGTTTTGAAATTAATGATCAGGGTTTATCGAATTTCCGCCGCTTATTCTCAAAACCACAGGTAACAAAAACGGCTGAGGTGAATTCAGAAAGCCCTCAGGCAGAGCCTGCAAAGGTTCCCGCTACGCAAGTAAGCAAAGATACATTTAATTTGGACATTCATACGGTCAACCTCAAAAATGGCGAGGTCTACTTCACGGATTTGGCGATGCGACCAAACTTTAAAGTCGACATTAAAAAGTTCAATGCCACATTCTTGGGTGCCAGCAACGTACCTGGACGCTTTACTTCTATTGCGATGGATGGTGTAGTGGCGGGCTCCGGAAGTATGCGCGCAAAAGGTCAAGCCTCTTTCGATGACCCACGTCGTAATCACGATATCTTGATGAGCTTTCGGAATTTACCGCTTACTACCTTTAATCCTGCTGTGATGACTTATGCGGGCCATCAAATCACTGGCGGCAATCTCAATCTGAACTTGAACTACCGCGCAAAAGATGGCCAATTAAACGGTAGCAATCAAATCATCATTAAGCGGGTGCAGTTAGGTGATGAGGTCGTAGACTTCCAGGGTAAAAAATTACCACTGGGATTAGCGATTGCATTATTAGAGGATTCGGATGACACGATCGATGTCACGATTCGCATTGCAGGCAATGTCGACTCCCCAGAATTTAGCGCCAGCGGATTGGTATGGCAGGCCATTAGTAATGTGCTTACCAATGTGGCTGCTGCACCGTTTAGGGCCTTAGTAGCTGTATTGGGCATGGGCGGTGAAGAGGGCGTAAATGCAGTTCCAGGCGCGGTAGTCTATTTGCCAGTTGACCAAGAGCGTCTTGAAAAGTTTGGTGAGTACTTATCTAAGCGTACGAATTCCAGTTTAGAAATTTTTGGCACTTATGATCCTGTGCAAGACAAGCAAGCGCTTGCGAGAGCAAAAGCAGACACTGCCATTCTGAAAGATGCTGGGTTTAAGTTATCACTGGGAGAGCCTGTGCCAGTACCAAGCTTGACTGATCCACGCATTCAGTCTGGATTAAAAACGGCATACGCTCAATATATCGGCCGCATCAAGTTAGGGCAGCGCTTGTTAACGCTTCCAGAAGGCGAGGCTCGTAACGAGCAATTGCATAACGAATTAATCGCTGGGATAGTTATAAGCGATGCCGAGTTAAAAGAATTGGCGACCAATCGCGCTAAGTTAGCTTATGAGCTGATGTTGAAGGCAAATCCCGCTCTCAAAGAGCGTATTCAAGTTGGTGATGTGAAGACGGCAGAGGCTGGAAAAGAGGGGATTCCTCTCGATGTTGAGGTCAGAATCAAGTAGACTTGAGCCTATGAATTCAACAAAATTACGCCTCCTCTTAGCTGCAACGGCTCTTGCTACGCTAACCCTTTCTGGCTGTGGCTCTATTGAGTCTGCAGCGCAAGACGCTTGCACCTCAATCGGATGGCAAATCGGCAGTCCTGGCTACAACGACTGCTACAAGGCGCGAGTGTACGAACGTAAGCTCGACTACTCCTTACCTCCTGGCCTGGCGACAAGCCGTCCCCATCACTCCTCTAAACTAGGGTAAACCCTGGTTTTATTCCCTTGAGCGCCGTCAAGGACTTGAGGGGGGAAATACACCAAAATCAGTATTGAAATCGCCTTACGGCGATGAGGTAAGTCGTTGACTCGCCTTGAAAAAGTATTAGAAAAAGAACAATTAGAGACTAAAGACTATGAATCACCCAAAGCCTTCTGGAGAAATCAAGGCAGTGGCTGTTGCCACCGCAGATGATTTGAGGGAAACCATTCGACGCAAGAGCAAGTTAAAAGGTCGTCAAGTAGATGACGCTTCTCTTGCAGAGGTGCGTCAATTAATTGGTGATGCACCGCATCGTCGTGGTTTGTTAATTGAAAATTTACATAAGCTCAATGATGAATATCGTGCATTGCATGATCGTCATTTAGTTGCATTAGCAAAAGAAATGAATCTGCCAATGGCAGAAATGTATGAAGTTGCTACTTTCTATCACCACTTTGAAGTGGTGCGCGGTAATGATCCTGTAGCTGATATCACTGTGCGTGTATGTGATGGCATCGCATGTGAATTAGCCGGTGCACAAAACTTACTCGCGAAGTTACCAGCCATTCTCGGTAATCCGAATGTCAAAGTGATTGCTGCCCCATGCGTAGGCCGTTGTGAACAAGCGCCTGTGGCCGTGGTACATCAGTACCCAGTGCTCTTTGCTACCACTGATAAGGTGCAAGCAGCCGTTAAGAACAAGCTGACCACTCAGCCTATGGCAAAAGACAATGCCAGCTTTGAACCAGCGGTATTGGCAGAGAAGGGTGTTTCACCACAGGGTGGGAATCAAGCGCTTTCTCCTGACTATGTTGGTTATGAATCCTATCGTGCACAGGGTGGTTATGCCTTGGCAAAAGAAATTCATGAAGGTAAGAAAGATGCTGAGAGCATTATCAAAGCCATGGAAAATTCTGGCTTGCGTGGTTTAGGTGGCGCAGGATTTCCGGCGGGTCGTAAATGGCGTATTGTGAAAGATCAAGCGGCTCCTAAGCTCATGGCTGTCAATATTGACGAAGGTGAGCCAGGCACATTTAAAGACCGTACTTATCTTGAGCGCGATCCACATCGCTTCTTAGAAGGTTTGTTAATTGCAGCCAATGTAGTAGGTATTGATGCTTGCTACATCTACTTGCGTGATGAATATCACGGTTGCCGTGAGTTGCTAGAAAAAGAACTGGCCAAAATTGGTCGCCCAACTTTAGAGTACAACTTTGAGACCCTTTATTGGGTGCGCGATATTGTGCAGCGTGGACCAGAGTGGTTTAGTTCGTTCGGTCGCCATGATCGTAAAGGACTGCGTAGCTTTAGCGTCAGCGGACGTGTGAAACAGCCTGGCGTGAAATTGGCTCCGGCTGGCATCACCATACAAGAATTGATTGATGAATATTGTGGCGGCATGCAAGATGGTCACAAGTTCTACGGCTATCTACCTGGTGGCGCATCAGGCGGTATCTTGCCAGCCACTATGAATAGCATTCCTCTCGACTTCGATACCTTGCAGCCCTATGGTTGCTTTATTGGATCTGCTGCCGTGATGGTGTTTAGTGACAAAGATAAAGCGCGCGATATGGCATTAAACGTCATGCACTTCTTTGAGCATGAGAGTTGTGGCCAGTGCACACCATGTCGTGTTGGAACCGGTAAAGCCGCGCAATTAATGCAAGCCAAATCTTGGGATCAAGAGACTTTGGAGGATTTAGCTACCGTGATGGTAGATGCTTCTATCTGTGGTCTTGGTCAAGCAGCACCAAACCCAATTCGTTGTATTCATAAATATTTCCCGCAGGAAGTGGCATAAGAGGCCTATATAAAAAGGGAAGAACGAGACAAATATGAACGCACCAACTAATCCAAAAGAACTTGAACTCCAAACCGTAGAGTTCAAGCTGCTAGACGGCAAAACGATTGTTTCCTATGAAGGAGAAACAATTCTGAAGGCTGCTAAACGTCACGGTATTGATATTCCGCATCTCTGCTTTAAAGACGGCTATCGCCCAGACGGTAATTGCCGCGCATGCGTAGTTGAAATTAATGGTGAGCGTACATTAGCTCCGAGTTGCTGCAGAAGCGCTACTCCAGGCATGGATGTGAAGGCCAATAGCGAGCGTGCATTAAAGAGTCAAAAGCTTGTGCTCGAGATGTTGCTGCCCGATATGCCAGACCAAGGCTTTAAATGGGTTGGCGATAGCAAAGAAGAAGAGCAAAAAAATCAACATGGCGAGCTGAGCACTTGGGCAGCGCGTATGGACGTTAGTGTTCGTCCAGAACTCAAGGCCTTGCGCCGTGAAAAAGTTGCTAGCGATATCTCCCATCCGGCGATGGCAGTAAATCTGGATGCCTGTATTCAATGTAATCGTTGTGTACGCGCTTGCCGTGAAGAGCAGGTCAATGATGTGATCGGCTACGCAATGCGCGGCGCCCACAGCGAAATCGTTTTTGACCTGAATGACCCAATGGGTGACAGTACTTGCGTAGCTTGTGGCGAATGTGTACAAGCATGCCCAACCGGCGCATTGATGCCTAAGGGATTGATTGGTTCCCAAACAGTTGATCGCAAGGTTGATTCAGTTTGTCCATTCTGCGGTGTAGGTTGTCAGATCACCTATAACGTCAAAGATGAAAAAATTGTTAGCGTTGAAGGTCGTGATGGCCCAGCCAACCACAATCGTCTTTGTGTAAAGGTAAAGGGTCGCTTTGGTATGGATTGCATCCATAACCCACAGCGCTTAACGAAACCACTCATTCGCAAACCAGGAGTACCTAAAGACGAGTCTTTATTAGAAAAAGATCAGGACTGGTCAGAGATCTTCCGTGAAGCAACTTGGGAAGAGGCGCTCGATTTTGCTGGTGGCGGCCTCAAGAAACTCAAAGATCAACATGGCCTTAAGGTCTTGGCAGGTTTTGGTTCTGCAAAAGGCAGTAACGAAGAAGCGTATTTATTCCAAAAACTGGTTCGTACTGGATTTGGTAGCAATAACGTTGACCATTGCACCCGTCTTTGCCATGCATCCTCAGTAGCAGCGTTATTGGAGGGCGTAGGCTCTGGTGCAGTAAGTAATCAAGTGAATGACGTTGAGCATTCGAGCTTAATTATGTTGATTGGTTCTAATCCAACGGCTAACCACCCCGTGGCAGCCACCTGGTTTAAGAATGCCGCTAAACGCGGAGCCAAGATCGTACTTTGCGATCCTCGTAAAACAGACATTAGTAAGCATGCTTGGCGCACGATGCAGTTCAAGCCAGATACTGACGTGGCAATGCTGAACGCCATGATCTACACGATCATTGAAGAAGGTTTGGCTGATAAAGACTTCATTCAAAATCGTGTGCGCAATTTTGAAGCTTTAAAAGAAAATATCAAAGGCTATAGCCCTGAAGCAATGGCACCAATCTGCGGTATTCCGTCAGAGACCTTGCGTGAAGTGGCTAGAGAGTTTGCAACCACCAAGTCAGCGATGATTTTGTGGGGCATGGGTGTCAGCCAACACGTACATGGTACTGACAATGCGCGTTGCTTAATTGCCTTGGTCAGTATTACAGGCCAAATCGGTAAGCCTGGTTCAGGCTTGCATCCATTGCGCGGTCAAAACAACGTGCAGGGTGCTAGTGATGCCGGATTGATTCCGATGATGTTCCCGAACTACCAGCGTGTTGATAATCCAGAAGCCCACGCATGGTTTGAAAAGTTCTGGGATACACCGTTAGACAAAAAGCCTGGCTACACCGTGGTTGAGATCATGCATAAGATCACTGCGCCCGATAGTGATCCCGATAAGATTTGCGGCATGTATGTCGAGGGTGAAAATCCTGCGATGAGTGACCCTGATTTGAATCATGCACGTCATGCGCTTGCATCTTTAGAGCACTTGGTTGTGCAAGATATCTTTATGACTGAATGACTGAAACCGCATTGCTCGCAGACGTTGTATTACCAGCAAGCGCATGGCCTGAGAAGGTTGGTACGGCAAGCAATACAGACCGCATGGTCCAAATGGGTAAGAGGGCAATTAATCCCCCGGGCGATGCGAAGCCAGATCTTTGGATCATTCAGGAGATCACCAAGCGTATGGGCCTGAATTGGAATTACCAAGGCCCTGATGCTGGTGTGGCGCAGGTATATGACGAAATGCGTCAAGCCATGCATGCTGCCATCAATGGCATTACTTGGGAGCGCTTAGAAAAAGAATCTAGCGTGACCTATCCATGTCTGTCGCTCGAAGATCCAGGTCGTCCGATCGTATTTGATGAAAAATTTGCAACTACTGATGGAAAAGTGAAACTAGTTCCTGCTGACATCATTCCGGCAAATGAGCGTCCCGATACTGAGTACCCATTTGTGTTGATTACAGGTCGTCAGCTAGAGCATTGGCATACCGGCAGTATGACGCGCCGTGCGACTGTGCTTGACGCGATTAAACCAATGGCAACCGTCTCTATGAATGGTGAAGATATGACCCACAGTTAGGTGTTTCTGCTGGTGATGTCATTACTGTGCAATCTCGTCGCGGCGAAGTTGGTATCCACGTGAGAAGGGATGACGGCACGCCACGAGGAGTTATTCCGTTTGCATACTTCGAGGCCGCAGCTAACTTAATCACGAATCCAGCACTAGATCCATTTGGCAAGATCCCTGAATTTAAGTACTGTGCGGTCAAGCTAGCAAAGGGTGGTCATGCATCCAAGTACATGGGTTACGGCACCAATGATCCCAAGATGAATAAGGCGGCTATTACCTCCTAGTTATCGGATGACTTAAGTAAAATTTAGGCAAAAAGGCTCCTTACCAGGGGCCTTTTTGCATTTACCCCGACAATTCAATTGCCCTTTAGAATGAACCCTCTATGGCCAGTTCCAAACCATCTCCATCCCAAGCTCAAGCTGAGCTACCAGTCCTTATTATTGGGGCGGGTCTTGCTGGCTTAACCGTAGCTCTGCATATGGCCCGACACACAGCCAGTGATCTTGATGGCCAAACGCGGTTTAGGTGAAGCGGCTACAGCATGGGCTCAAGGTGGCATCGTTGGCGTAGTCGATAAAGAGCATGACAGCATTGACTCACACGTTGCTGATACTTTAGATGCCGGTGCAGGCCTCGTCGTGGAATCAACCGCGCGTTACATCGCTGAAGAAAGTGCTGATGCTATTCGTTGGCTAGTAGAGCAGGGCGTCCCTTTTACCGAAGATAAGTCTGGACCGATGGGTTTGCATTTAACTCGCGAAGGCGGACATAGTCATCGTCGTATTGCACACGCTGCTGATGCAACCGGTAAAGCCATTCATGAAGCCTTGCTAGATAAAGCAAGAGCGCATAAAAATATTCAGATTCTGGAGTACTGGATTGCTCTGGATCTCATTACGAATCGTCAGTTAGATGCCAAAACACAGCGCACTAAACCAAATCGTTGTTATGGTGTGTATGCCTTAGACATCAAAAACAACCGTGTCGAAACTATTCAGGCGAAGTCCGTAGTATTGGCTACTGGCGGCGTTGGTAAGGTTTATCGCTACACAAGTAACCCTGATACCGCTACAGGCGACGGCATTGCCATGGCGTGGCGCGCAGGCTGTCGTGTAGGCAATATGGAATTTATTCAGTTTCATCCAACTTGCCTGTACCACCCCAGTGATCGTACTTTCCTGATTACTGAGGCAATGCGAGGTGAAGGTGGATTATTAAAGTTGCCTAATGGCACACGCTTTATGCCTGACCACGATGATCGTAATGAGCTAGCGCCACGCGATATCGTTGCCCGTGCCATCGACTTTGAAATGAAGAAGCATGGCCTAGATTACGTACATCTAGATGCAACCCATTTAGGCGAAGCATTTATCAAAGAACATTTCCCGATGATCTACGCACGCTGCTTAAGTCTGGGATTGGATATTACTAAGGAGCCAATTCCGGTCGTTCCAGCTGCTCACTACACCTGTGGTGGCGTCGTAACTGACCTAAAGGGTAGAACCGATTTACCAGGTTTATACGCAGTAGGCGAGGCAACTTATACCGGCCTGCATGGTGCTAACCGATTGGCAAGCAACTCGCTTCTAGAGTGTGTCGTGATTGGTAAAGCCGCGGCAGAGGATATCTCATCATTAAAAACTCCAGTAATGCCAAATCTGCCTTTGTGGGATGAGAGTCAGGTTGAAGATGCGGATGAGCAGGTGGTGATTGTGCATAACTGGGATGAATTACGCTCGTTGATGTGGAACTATGTAGGCATTGTGAGAACCAATCGCCGCTTAGAACGCGCGCTACACAGAATCAAGTTGCTCAGATATGAAGTGCAAGAGTATTACGCTAACTTTAAGGTCACCCGAGATCTAATCGAGCTACGCAATCTGCTTGAATGTGCCGAGTTAATCGCACGCTTCGTACTCATGCGAAGAGAGAGCCGGGGTCTGCATTACAGCCGCGATTACCCTGGAACTTGGGCCGTTTCTTACCCAACTATTTTGACGCCTCAAGCAGAAGGTGTCGAAAGCACCAAAGAAACTTAAGTATTACCCCAGGATTCTCATTGAAAAATCCACTGCATTGACATCCTTGGTTAACTTACCCAGTGAGATGCGATCAACGCCGGTAGCAGCAATAGCGCGCATTTGATCCAGGTTGATGCCTCCGGAAGCTTCTAGTAATGCACGTCCGCCGGTTAGAGCAACCGCTTTTTTCATTTGATCGGTATTGAAGTTATCGATCAAGATGCTTTTAGCGCCAGCAGCCAAGGCTTCTTCTAGTTCAGCAAAGTTTTCTACTTCAATCTGAATATCCACCCCAGCATTGAGTGCTTGTGCATTCTTGAGTGCTGCTGTGACACTGCCTGCTGCTGCAATGTGATTTTCTTTAATTAAGATGCCGTGCCACAAAGCCAGGCGTTGGTTTTGACCACTGCCAACACGCACTGCGTATTTCTGGGCCTGACGTAACCCTGGAATAGTCTTGCGGGTATCAAGAACGGCGCAACCTTTGGGATTAGGGCTGGCACCGGCAATGGCATCCACATGCTGGCGGTCCATGAGAGTGTTTGCAAAAAGTTAATGCAAGTACGCTCTGCAGAGAGTAGGGCTTGAGAGTCTGCTTCAATATCGCAAACCTTGGTATCAGGCTTCATGAGGTCGCCTTCAATGTAGTTCGAGCTCACTTTTGCATTAGGGTCTAATTTTTTCAGCGTACCTTCAAACCAATCCACACCACACAAAACGGCTTCTTGGCGAACGATGAGTTGCGCCTTCACAGATTTGCTGGGCACGAGCTTTGCAGTCCAGTCACCAGTACCAATATCTTCCATGAGGGCATCATGAATATTGCGTTGGCGAGCTTGCTCTAGTGATTCGTTGTATTCAAACATGAAGATCAGTCACAAAAAAGAATTAAAAAACTAAGCGGCGCCAATATTTTTCACAAAGCCATGCTGGGCTTTAGCCAAAAGATCGGGATGGTTTTTAGTGAAGTCGAGCATGCGCTCAATGCAACCCAAGGCTTCCACGCGAATCGGCTCGTCAATCAAGATTTCGCCAGAAGCATTTTCTAAACAATCCAAGATTCCTTGCAAGCCATTCATGGCCATCCAAGGGCAGTGCGCACAGCTTTTGCAGGTTGCGCTATTGCCGGCGGTAGGGGCTTCAATCAATTTCTTATTGGGTGCTAATTGGCGCATGCGATGCAAGATGCCGTTATCAGTAGCCACAATATATTCAGTGGCGCTACCTTCGACAACCGCTTTAATCATGGCGGAAGTAGAGCCGACCACATCAGCGAGATCTACTACGGCCTGCGGAGATTCTGGGCGAACCAAAATCATGGCATTAGGGTGTGCTGCCTTGAGCATTTCGAGTTCGACAGCTTTAAATTCATCATGAACGATGCAGGCACCATTCCATAGCAACATATCTGCGCCAGTTTGCCCCTGAATGTATCTGCCTAAGTGGCGATCGGGTGCCCACAGTATTTGTTTACCCTCAACTTTAAGTTGATGAACGATTGCCAAAGCGCAAGAGCTTGTAACCATCCAGTCGGCCTGTGCTTTGACTGCGGCGCTAGCGTTGGCATAGACCACAACCACACGATCAGGATGTGCCGCACGAAATTTGGCAAAGTCAGCAGCGTCGCAGCCTAAATCTAAAGAACAAGTGGCGTCTAAATCTGGCATGAAGACGCGCTTCTCAGGGCTAAGGATCTTGGCAGATTCGCCCATAAAGCGAACACCAGCAACAATTAAATTCTTGGCAGGATGATTTTTGCCAAAGCGAGCCATTTCTAATGAGTCGGCAACATAGCCACCAGTCTCTAGCGCTAAATCTTGAATATCACCATCCACGTAGTAGTGGGCAACCAAAGCCGCATCTTTTTCAACTAATAACTGTTTGATGCGAGCAATCACAGCGGCTTTTTCAGGGGCGGCAAGGTGGGGCGGAACTTTAGCCCAAGCTTGGGCGGTGCAAGTTACCCCGGCAGCATCTTGCTGTGGGTAGTCAAAGGCAATCGGGGTGCTGACAGTTGAATTCATAAGAAATCTTAAACGAGAGAGGCTATTTTCACCTGAAACTCCCTAACTCTGAACTATTCAGCATTAGCTCTCAGGCTAATCTCTCAGGCTAATGATGGGAGCCACCCTAATTCGTAATATAATTTATGCATTATTTATCAAGCAAGCGCTTAGCTTGATTTAACGCAATGTAGCTTTTTACTGGACCATTCATTTTGAAACACGGCACACCATTCACGCAATTTCATAAATCCTTATTCGCTCTAGCGGCAATAGGTGTTTTTTCAACTGCCCAGGTAGACGCAGGTGCGTTGCAGCAGGGCTTGGAGCAACAGCTTCCTTTGCCTTCACCGCTAGCATTGCTAGAGCCCGGCAAGGCAGCCCCTATTCAGCCTACGCAACCCAAAGAAGGTGAGTTGCGCTTCACAGTGAAGTCATTTGCCATTGAAGGCGTCAAGATTCTTCCAGAGGCAGAAGTGCAGTTAGCCATTCGCTCATGGGTTGGAGTGCCTGTTAGTTTTGATGATTTACAAAGAGCGTGTGATGCGATTCAGAATTTATATCGCAGCAAGGGCTACACAGTCCAAGCTATTTTGCCTCCGCAAAAAATCGCTGATGGCGTTGTGAAGATTTTAGTTACCGAAGCCAAGCTAGGAAAAGTTGTTGTTGAAAATCCACAAGGACCAACACGTTTTAGCAAAGAGCGCGCTGCCGAGTACATTACTTACGCCAACCCTCAGGGCGATCCACTCAATATGGACAATCTTGAGCGCGCTATTGTGATTCTGAATGAAACTCCAGGTGTTATGGTTTCTAGTCAGTTAGAGCCAGGCGATAAGGATGGCGAAACGAATGTACGCGTTCAGTTAACGCAGCCAAACTTAGTGCAGGGCAGAGTAGAGGCAAATAACTACGGAAGCCGTACTACTGGTGCCAACCAAGGTGTATTTGCCCTGAACTTAAATGGTCCCTTGGGAATCGGTGACTCCGCTTCAGTCAATGGCATCTTCTCTGAAGGTTCACAGTACGTGCAAGGCGCAATCTCGGTGCCAGGCTCTGAGAATGGCTTAAGACTGGGTTTGGCCGGCACTTATTTGCAATATAAGAACGTCAGCAACTACGCCTCAACCGGTGGTGCTGGCGATGCATGGACAACCGGCCTAAGCGCTGCGTATCCCTTGATTCGTAGTCAGGGCGCCAACTTAAACGGCTCATTAAACTATGACGTAAAGAGCTACAACAATAGAAACACGATTTCTAATTCAACGATTATTAGTGCTTACAACATCAACAACGTTTCAGCGGGTATGTCTGGAAACTTTGTGGATGGCTTTGGTTATGGTGCGGTCAATAGCGGATCGGTTACTGCGGTATTGGGCCACCTAGATATCTTGGGTACCAGCATTTCAAACTACAGCATGTATCCAGTGCCAGACTCCAATCCTGTGGTGTATCAGTTGATTACGCCATCAAACTTTAGCAAACTCACCTTTTCTGGTAATCGCAATCAACAGTTGGTTGAGGATGGCTCAACAACCCTATACACAGCGTTGTCAGGCCAATTCGCTTCAACCAACTTGAACTCAGCTGAGCAGTTTTACCTTGGTGGCCCATGTGGTGTGCGTGCCTACCCAGTAGCGCAATCAGGCGGCTCACAAGGCGGACTCTTCACTGTAGAAGTGCGTCACGAGTTACAGCCTAAATTGAACATATCCGCCTTCTTTGACGCCGGTGTAGTGCAGCAGTACAAATTTATGTACCCAGGCTGGCAAGGTCAGACAAACGCCAACAATACCTACTCACTCATGGGTGGAGGTTTGGGTGTGAAGTGGGATTACGAGGGTTGGAACCTCGGAGCTATGGTTGCCTGGAAGATCGGCCAAAACCCGTTATATAACTTCTACGGCCAACCTGTGAATACCGACGGTACCACGACTCAGCCAAGAGGCTGGATTACTGGCAGCTACAACTTCTAAAAGAAGTGATATCAAAAGACCAAAGGCTTAGTTGCCTTTGGCAATAAATTGAATAGAAGGCATGTGTTCGTCGTAGTAGCGAGTTAACTCTACGATCGTATTGAGCCCTAATTTGTTCTTCAGGCTAGCGCGATGCATCTTCACAGTGCGCAAGGTAATGCCTAGCATTTCTGATACTTCTGCTTGACGATGTCCTTTACCAAGCAAGGCAAGAACTTCTGCTTCGCGTTGGCTAATCGGAATCTGAATCAATGATTTTTCTTGAACGACAGACTCTTGGACGCTAGCAATCTGCTCGGCTTTGGCAAAGAGCTTTTCTAATAATTGATCAACCTGTGCGCCTGTAAACGGCTTAAGCAGGAAATCAATAGCGCCACCACGCCAAGCATCAATCACATCGCTTTGCTGAGCATTGCCACTCATAAAGATGATGGGGCACTGCACATTCATCATTTTGAGGTTGGACTGCAGTTCAACCTCAGTCATGCCTGGCATCTGAAAATCCAACAAAATGCAGGTGGGCAGACCATCCTCAAATTCAAAGTCATTTAAGGCATCTAAAAAAGCTTCTGCTGATTCAAAGCCCGAGACTTCGTGTTCCTGCGACAGCCAATCCGTTAAGCCTTGGCGGACTGCCAATTCGTCTTCAACAATAATGATTCTAGAATTTTTCATGAATCAGTAGTTTATTCGCTGATGGCTTTAGCCAAAGGGATCTGAATCTCAAATACGGCGCCGCTTGATCCATTGACCGCTGTAATGCTGCCATGGTGGCGTTCCATGATGGTCTTGCTAAGCCAAGAGACCAACGCCAAGGCCGCCTTGCTTGGTGGTCTTATAGAGCTCAAAAATCGAGGGTAGCAGGGATGGCTCAATACCAGTTCCACTATCTTCAATCCGCAAAACGGCATTCTGTTCGTTTTGGCCAATGCTCAGCACTATCTCTCGAGGGCCATTAAGACCTTCGGGGTCGGTAGCAATGGCGTCAATTGCATTATTAAAGACGTTAATCAATACCTGCTGAATCTGAATGGCATCACCATGCACCATGGGGTCGGTATCAATACGCTGGGTGAGGGTGATTCTCTTGGACTGGAGGGTGGGCTCCACAATATCCAGGATTTCATGACAGGCTTTATGCAGGCTAAAGGAATGAAACTCATAGTTACGAGAGCTAAAGAGTTGGCGCAGGTTTTTAACCAATTCAGCCAGCTTACCGGATTGGGTGCTGATTTCGTCTAGGGAATTCATTAAAACCGGGTTATCGGACGTTTTAGCGAGCTCGCGTCTAGAGCCGGTCAGCCTGCAAAGAAATCGCGGTTAAAGGCTGGCTTAATTGGTGGGCGAGGGAGCTAGCCAGTGCACTAATGCCAATGACCCGGTTGGAGGCGATTAACCCTCTTAAAAGATGGTCTTTTTCCTCAACGGCTTTAGCAAGGTCCCGATTCAGTGGATTTATTGACCAATTTTTGGGGTCAACCCAGGTAATTCGAAGACCAATATAAGACATGTAACGGAATACGCTCATGGTGACATAAAGCGTAAACATGATGATCACTAATGCGCTTGGATTGTCTCTTGGAACGATCACTGTGGTTGCAAAATATCCTATGCCGCGCACTACAGAAAAAATGATTAAACCCATTTCAAAAAAGCGAAATGATTTGATGAAACGATTGTTCGCAAGTGATGCGTCACTCTTAAATTTACACGTAATAAAAATCGAAATTGAGATGCTCGCAATCACAGTGTTGTGAATGAGAATGATGATTTTTGAACCGAAGTAATGGCGAATCACTTCAATTAAAAATACGTAAATGAGTAGTGCAAAAAGCGAAAAAATATAGCGTCGAACGGTGACATTTTTGGCCAAAGATCGGACGCTAAAAAGCACTGCAATTTCGGAGCCAATGGAGAAGAAATTTCCAGCTGCAAGAGTTTCACTCCGATACCAATCAGGCGAATGATTTTGCATAAAAATGATCACAGAAGTGATCGCCATAAAGAGTTCTGCAATCAAAAAATACTTGGCAGAATTGCCTAAATTTTTTCTAAATGCACCGTAAATAATGCCGCTAGATACGAGTGTAAAAAGCAGGTATGTGATCGCTAAAGAATTGATTGGATGCATGCTTTTTAAATGGACCTATTGATAAAAATTAGAACTAAATTGGACTTTTTTTGGAGGGTTTTGGAACTCGGCTAATGGGGTTCAGTTTAACCACCAAAAACGACCTGATTCCCGCTAAAAATTCACTATACGAAAAATAGCCCATTTCCGGCCAAAAACAGGGGGTGTATTTAGCCCATTTATGTACCTAAGTGCATTATGAAAAAACCCTCAAATTTCTACAATCGCGCATGGAATATTCCTCTGTAAACGCGTACTAGAACCAAAAGACATCGAAGTGATCCAAGTTGTTACCGCAAAACTCGCTACCCTAAGCGCTGCCTTGTGCAAGCGCTGCGAACTGCTGCGCGCAGCGATCAATACAGTAGATGCAAGCGTATTACGTAAGATCATTTTTGTTAATACAAAAAATGTATTTAGCAAGGTAGAAATTTTTGCAAAGAAATTCTCAATTCAATTACAGCAAAATTTCAGCGCAACAACATTCCAAAAAATCACCATAAAAAATTGTGTTGAATTGTGCAAAAAATGCGCACAGAATATTCAACAAATTTTGAGCAAAAAAGCGATTCAAAATTCGCTCAAAAGCGCGTTCAAAAAAACCACCTTAGCGAAGAGCATTTCGGTAGCTTTAATTTTGGCTTTCCAGATGCCAAATGCATTTTCCCAAGTTGCGGTAAATGCACTTCCAACTGGTGGCAAAGTTGTTGCAGGTAACGCAACAATTTCACAAACACAATCTGCGACTGCTGCAACGATGAATGTCAATCAGACGTCACAACGTGCAGTGATTAACTGGGATAGTTTTAACGTTGGCAAAAACGCGCAGGTTAATTTCAATCAACCGAACGCGAATGCAGTCACACTCAATCGCGTAACCGGTCCTAGCGCATCTGTTATCAACGGAGCGATGCGCGCCAACGGCCAAGTCATCCTGGTAAATGAAAATGGCGTCACTTTTGGCAGGGGTGCCGTAGTAAACGCTGCTGGGGTGGTTGCTTCCACCATGAATATTGCCGATAAGGACTTCATGGACGGCAAATCGACCTATCAGGGCAATGGAACCGGCAAAATCGTCAATAAGGGCACTATTTCCACTAATGTGGCCGACGGCTACATCGCTTTATTGGCTCCAGAGGTCCAAAACCAGGGCTACGTCCTAGCCACCATGGGCCAGGGCACTGTAGTCATGGCTGCCGGCGAGCGTATTACCCTTAATTTCCAGGGAAATCGCACTCTGGTGGGGGGTTAGCGTAGATAAAGCGGCCTACAAGGCCTTAATTACTAATAAACGGGTTGTTGAGACTGATGGCGGCTTAATTGTCCTGGCTGCCGGGGCTGCTAACCAGCTTATGAGCTCCGTAGTCAAGAATACTGGCCGTATTTCAGCTTCTTCAGCCGTAAATAACGGCGGCGTCATTGAATTGGTGGCCAATACCGTCACCCAGGCCGGCACCGTAGAAGCAAACACCACGGCAGAGGGTAAAGCAGGCGGTCAAGTGAACTTGGTAGCAAATGACACATCAAGATCACCAAAAAATCGACTACTAGCGCTACCGGCACAGCAGGTGGCGGTCAAGTTAACGTAGGTCTGGCTGCAACAGCAGTTTCTGGCGGCACACAAGAAAATGCACAAGCACCGTCAGCTAATACCGCAGAACAAAATCAAGCAGTCGTTGCAAGCAATGCAACAAAAGCAGCAAACACAAAACAAATGGCAAACACAGTGACTGTAAAAGCAGGCGCAGTGATTGATGTCTCCGCAACACAAAACGGTAACGCGGGATCGATTGCAATTTGGTCACAAGTTAAAACGACGGTTGCTGGAACACTTAAAGCAATTGGTGGCGTACTCGGTGGTAACGGTGGATTTGTTGAGACAAGTTCTAAAGGGCAAGTTAACGTAGCACCAAAACTCAAAGTAGATACTAGCGCTGCAAAAGGTAAATCTGGTTTGTGGTTCTTAGATCCAATTGATCTCATCATTGATGCATCTGCAGCGAATGTGATTTCACTTGCACTTGCAAACAACAACGTGAATATTGCAGTGAATGGCAATGTCTGTCCAAGCCTTGGCGGCTGTACGCAAGCGGGTAGTGGGGCACTCACCATTGCAAGTGGTGCAAACATTCTCAAGCAAGGTCTCACGCCAACAACATTGACATTAACTTCTCCTGGAATTTTTAATCTCAATGCAAACATCAGCGGACAAAATTTAAGTGTGATCATCAATAGTTCAATTGCTTACTTGAACGTTGGTACCAGCATCACTGCTAATCAAGTTACCGTGCAAGCGCAAACCATTTATGCGAATGGCACAATCAATACTTATGCAAGTAATAGCAGTTCACCACTAAGCTCTGCAATCAGTTTGTTGGCACAAGCTTTATATGTGAGCGGTGTACTCAATGCTGGTTCAACAACAACACCAAGCACCAGTACACCAAACGCATCAGTAACGTATAACGGCAACGTCATTCGCAAAGAAGATTTGCCAACGTTCTTAACGGCACAAAACAATGCAACTAGTGCATTGGATATTGTTTACTCAACAACTGCCGCCAATGACGCAAATGCAAGCGCACAAAATAACCAAAATAATCAGAGCAATGTCATTGGTTTGATCGCGGCGAATGATTTAACTATCTATAGCTCCGCCCAAATTTTGGCTAATGGCACAACTGGCGGCCATATCACCTTATCAGCACAGCAATTTAACGCCCAAAGTGGATCACTGATCCAGGCTAACGGTAACAACGGCCCCGGCGGCGTAATTGCTATTAACGGTACTGATGTTTATTTAGCGGGAACAGTTGCAGCCAATAGCAGTAATGATGGGCAGGGCGGTTCTTTTGCTGTTACAGCAAACACATTAACAATTGATAACGCAGCAGTAGTGCAAACCAACGGAAGTACGGGTCCGGGCGGCACGATTACGCTCACATCAAATCAAGATATTCAAATCAACCAAGCGCAGATCAGCGCCAATGGTTTAACTGATGGTGGCTCCATCACCATCGTCAGCAATGCTGGCAACCTCAACACACAAAACGCACTCATTCAAACGAACGGCTCTACTGGTCGTGGCGGAAGCATCACAACCTCCGCAAATAATGGCAGTTCCAACATCTCTGGCGCACTCGAATCCATCGGCGCCACACAAGGCGGCAACATACTCATCACCGCCAATAACATCACTCTAGAAAACAATTCAAATATCAGTTCAACAGGCAACACTGGTGGTGGAACTGTGCTTATCGGCGGAGATTGGCAAGGCAGCAATGGCGTATATCAATCAACTATAGTCACGATGAACCAAGGTGCAGTGATTGATGCAAGCGCATTGATCAATGGCGATGGCGGTAAGGTTGTTTTGTGGAGTGATATCAAGAATCACAACTCGCGCACAGAGGTGCACGGCTCAATCTACGCAAAAGGTGGCGCAATCAATGGTCGCGGCGGTAATGTAGAAACATCTGCAGGCACCCTTAATACTGACAATGTATTTGTTGATACAAGAGCGGCTGATGGAAGTGCTGGTAATTGGTTGCTCGACCCGTACAACTATTTAATCTATGGAGGGGCGGCAGGCCGTATTGCTAGTGATTTAAATAGCAGCAACGTTAGCATTAGTACTAGCACTTATTGGGGTGGTCACGACGGTTATGGTGACTGCGGTTACGGTATACAACGCCATCGCTTATACAGGCGCAGGCCCTAGAAGACTAACTCTTAAGGCCGATAGTTCCATTTCGATTTATGGAAATATCACATCAACTAACGGCGCGCTCGATGTGATCCTTTGGTCTGACATGCAGCAAAAGGGTGGTAATGGTACCGGTGGATGGATTTATCTTGCGGCTGGTGTAAATATTTCCACAAGAGGTGGCAAGATAGATCGTTTTAGCCGGCGGCTTTGATAATGGTGCATATGGCGGCGTTGCAAACGACGGTATTCCTGATAACTTTGCATGGAATGGGTTTACTAATGATAAAGCTGGCGTTCAGTTTGGAGCAATGGGCGGAACTGATGGCTTAAATGGCGCCTCTATAAACCTTCTCAGTAGTGGTGGTGACGTTATTGTTCGAGGCTATACGTCAAATGCTAGCCCATAATCTGGATATTCCGGCGGCATTATTGCCTTGAGAAGCGGTAGCTATCTGATTCAGTCAACCGCAACAACTGGCGGCGGTATTGAAGTCATTGGAAACAATACAACTGCGGCTGGTGGGCAGATAATTTTTACCGGTGCCTCAAACGGCACCGCCTATATTCTCTCCAAAAATGGACCAATTAATTTAACGGGTGCTGGTGGTAACAGTGGCCTTACAAATAGCGGGACAATCAAGTTGGGTAGTTATTCGGCGGTAACAATTAATGGCGTGACTTCAAGCGTCACCTCTTCTTCTGCAAACGTCACCTTAACGACAGACTACTTCTCATTTGGGGCTGGCTCGGCAATCAACACAACTGGTTCGTTAACTATTCAGCCATACGGAACATCTTTTAGTAGCGCACAAACATTATCAAATTTAAGTTTCAGTGGGAATGAAGGAGGGCTTACATTTGGTAAAACCGGTAACACCTCTAACATTACTATAGGTAGCAACGTCTCTGTAGCTGGTTCTATCTCTCTCATTGGCTCGGGAATTTATTTAGGCGCAAATCTCACTACTAGTGGTGCATCTTCTACTATTACGATTAATAATGGTAGCGGCGCCAATTTATACACCTCTGCTGGGGTCACACCTATTCTTACCGCTCCAGGCGGCATCACCATTAATTCAGATTCTTACTCTTGGGCCGGTGGCAGCCCTAAGTTTGATACCTCGGGGATAGTAACAATTCAATCAACCAGCACATCGTTCCTTTATGCGCCATATAGCAGTTGGTTTACATACAACTTTAATCACACCATGTCAGGGTTTAAGTTTGGTAATACAGGCAACATCACCAACATTAATATTAATTCAAGTGTAAGTTCAGCAGGGGCTATCAATATTTATGGCGGTGCAATTGCTTTATCAGGATCATTGACTACTACAGGCGCTGGCGGCATTTCGATATTGGCGTCAACTTTAACTGGAGTGGGTAGCATTGCGATTGCTGACGGACAGACTTTAACGCTAAACCTCTCGGGTAATGATACTTACGGTGGAATTATTTCTGGATCTACTTCAACTGTTACTAAATCTGGCGGTGGATCACTCTCCTTAACTGGGGTAAGCACATATACAGGCGCCACCACAATTAGCGCTGGTTCTTTGGAGTTAAATTCAGCCGGACGAATTAGCAATACCGGTGGAATAGTTGATAACACACAACTTGCTTTCAATCAAGACTCGACACTGACTTATTCCGGAATAATAAGTGGCTCAGGAACGGTTACTAAAAAAGGCACAAATAAACTTACGCTAAGTGGCCTAAATACTTTTAGTGGCGGTATAACCGTTTCATCTGGAACTTTGTCAATCGCTACCGGTGGCACTACAGGAGCAAATCTTTCTACCGGGGCGGTAACCATTGCCGGTGGAACCCTTCTCGCCAATGGTGATGGCAATGCCTTGACCAATTCAGTAACTCTAAGTTTGGGAAGCAATCAAATTGCAGCTACATCGGGGGTTACCGCGACGTTCAATGGAATTATTAGCGGCGCAGGCACAGGGGCTTTAGCGGTTGGCGATGCAACGAATACCGGCACAATCGTATTTGGTGGCGCAAATACATACACTGGTGGTACAAGCGTAAATGCAGGAACCTTGTCGACTGCAACTGGTGGAAGTAGCGGTACAAATTTGTCATCCGGAACGGTGACTCTAAATGGCGGCTCCTTGTATGCCAATACTTCAGGAAACACTATAAGTAATGCCTTGACTCTTTCTGCCAATACCACGATTGGGGGCGCTGGTGCTCTTACTTTAAGTGGGGCTATAGCGGGAAGTTCATACACGCTAACGGCAAGCGGTATTTCTCTTAATGCAACTAATGCCAGCAATAGTATTTCTTCTCTCACTCTGACTAATGCAGCGGCAATCTTAAATACGAGCGTGTCGCTAACAGTAAATGCAAGTAGCTTGAGTGGGACAACTACACTCAAGTCAGTCGCAGCGGATAAAGACATCACGATTAGCGGTGCAATTACCAATAACACCGATGCAAATACTCTCACGTTAATGGCATCCCGCGACATTATTGTTAGCGCCGCCATTTCAGGGTCTGCAGGTAAATCTCTTACAACTAATTTTTACTCTAATACCGACAATACCGGAGCAGGAGGCTATAAGTTAACTGCGGCAATCTCAAGCTATGGCGGGAATATCACCACTCGCGGCGGCACGAACGACACAACTTCTGGATGTGCTACCTCATATTCATGTATCGCCGGATACGCAAATAGCAACACAAATGCAGTGGGGGTTTGGGTTTCTACTGGTGGCTCGATTAATGCGGGCGGTGGCAATATCGCAATGTATGACTTAGGGAATACAACATCAAGCACCAATGGAGATGGAATCCAAGTATTTAATAGTGGAAATACACTAGTAACTTCGGGTGCGGGAACTATTACCCTTAATGGCATTGCAACGGGTGCTTATAATGCCGTCCGTATATCGCGGACAGTAATATCGTTGCGGGTACTGGTTTGATCTCGATCGTCGGAACGACAAATTCCACCACTTCATATGACGGCGTTCGATTAGAGGGTACTTCGTCTATTACATCAAGGGTGCCCTGACGATGAATGGCACAGGCGGATCATCACGCTATGGCGTTGAAATATACGGAACAGGCAGTATTTCTGTAGCAGGTGATATTACTTCAATGGTCAGAACGCAAACCGCAATTACGGCGTTTATATTCGGGACAATAGACTGCTGCAGACGACGAGTGGCAATATTTCTGTAACGGCGGTGGGTACTTTTGGATTCTATTTAACAGGCAGTCTTGTTGCGGGTAATAACACCGTAACTCCTTCAGCGGGTGGCACGATAACCATTAATGCTACCGGTAACTCGGGCAAGGGGTTGGATATCAATGCGGGATCATTGATAGCGTATGGCGCAATTTCAATTACCGCAACAGGAACCGGTGATCACGCCTTTATCCTGGAAGGTACGGGGGCTAAGATTCGTTCTGCGTCTGATATCAATATCAGCGCTACCTTGGGGAACTGGGGTCTAACTATGTACAACGATGCGTTGATTCAATCAACGGGTGGAAATATTTTAATTACCTCTAGCGGCACATCTGGAGGTTTATATACAAATACTACTGGCGGTATAGCAGCAAGCAGTGCTGCGACTACGCCAACAACCACCACGCCAACTGATGGCGGTACGCTCACAATTAATGCAACGGGCGCCAGCCAATATGGTCTTCAGATGAATACTGGCTCGCTGGTTTCATTCGGTGCGATGAGTATCACCGCTCGTGGTGCCGGAGCATTTCAAGGTGCGTATGTTTACGGTACGGGCACATTTAAAGCGGTTGGTAACGTCACCATCAATAGTTCCACCAGCGGTGGGCAATGGGGGTTGGATTTCAGTGCTAGCCGTGTTATGCAATCTACTGCTGGCAATATTTCAATCACTGCAGTTGGTGACTACGGAATGTATTTGAGCGGTAGCATCGTGGCAAGCACTAGTACGACCGATACATCCCTTGCAGCCGTTCCAACGACCGGCGGTTCTATTACGATTAGTGCGACTGGACGCACCCAGCAAGGTTTGGAAATGGCTGCAGGCTCGCTCTTTGCTAATAACGCGATATCGATTACGGGCAGTGCCACGGGTGGATACCATGGCGTTAAATTGGCTGGTGCGGGCACCACAAAAGCTGTTGGTGATATCACCATTAATGCCTCGAATACTGGTGCGCAATGGGCGTTCTACCAATACGACAGCCGCTTTACGCAATCAACAACCGGTAATATTGCCATCACCGCAACGGCGTTGGCGGGCCATGGTATGTATATTTACGGCGGCGGTTTAGTCGCGGGCAACAGTACCACCGCGCCAACAGCGGGGGGCAGCATAACAATTAATTCTACTTCTGGCGCCAATAATATTGCCGGCGCAGCTTTGCGCATGGATGCGGATAGCACCAAGATCATTGCCTACGGTGATATCAATATTTACGCCAATGGTGCAGCTGCAGGTTTGAATACAGCTAGTCAGCAAGGTCATGGCGTGATTCTTTGGGGTAGTTCACAAGTGATTCGCAGTTATAACGGCGCCTTAAGTATTACTGGTTATGCAAGTCAATATTACGTCTACAACACAGGATTATCTGATTATGCTGGGGGTATTACCCTTTACAGCGGTTCAGATTTATTGCAAGCCAAAGGCAATGTGACGCTGAATGCGGTAAATATGCCAGGCATAGCCCTTTATTTAACAGCGGCAAACGCTTCGGGTGGTGGCGTTATTTCTGATACAGGAAATATCGTCATGAACGGCTTAAGTAATTGCATTGCTCAGCCCGCTACCTATATTCGTATGGCGATTACCGCCACACTGGGCTCAGTAACCATTTCAGGCGCAGGCAATAAATATGGAATTTATCAAGATGCTTGGTCTGGTTCGGTTACGGCTAAAACAGATGTGAATATGATTGGCTACGCATTAACAGGTTATGGCATTTACTACGGTATTGGCCCAGTCACCTCAAGCAATGGAAATGTGATTTTGTCTGGCTATACCTCGAGCGCCACAACTACCGATTACGGAATTTACTCAAATGCGATAGGCGTATCAGCTAGCAATGGCTCAGTGACTTTCCAGGGCTCTAAGATGACTTCGGCATCAACAGGTAGTGGTTATTTAATTAATGCTGCCGGTACCATGTCTGGCGGAACGCCAAATATTCCTGTGCCAATATGTGCAGTCGCTGATTCTGCGAATTCAGCTTTCGCTGCAACTTACGGTGTCTACTGGACCGGAGCAATTGCAGCTAATACAACAACTGGTCAAATTAACTTGTACGCTAAAGCCCCGTATATCAGCGGTGTGATGACGGCATATGGCTTATTGTTGGGAACTGCAAATCAAAGCTATTCGCTCACAGGGGCAAACTCTGTAATTAGCGTGCTCGCCGGCAGTATTGGTACAGGCAGCTTAAGTTATCAAACTGCATCGAATCTTGAGATTGGCTCCTTGTCTGGTGTTGATGGATTTACTGGTGGCAGCTTATCGATTACTGAAACTGCAACCCTCACTCAAACTAAGCCAATTAGCGTCAACACCTTAACGCTGGCTGGTTCTGGTGGTGTATTTGTATTGAGTCAAGCAAATACCGTCAATACCAGCATTACTTTGAATAGCGGTACGCTCAAAGTGGGTAACTCTTCTGCTTTGGGTAGCACTTCCAAGCCATTAACTATGGCCGCTTCTACGATTTTGCAAGCAAATGCTGATTTGTTAACGTTGAGCAACCCCATTTCCATGAGTGGTGCGGCAACAATTAATGCGCCATCGACATATACATTTACCCTGTCTGGCATTCTCAGCGGCGCAAGTGGGGCATTAGCGATTAATAGCCCAACTTCAAATACCGGCACAGTCATTCTGACTGCAGCCAATACATACGGTAGTACAACGACTGTCAGCTCAGGTACCTTGCAAATTGGTGCGCAAGATAATAGCTCTGCAACTTTAGGTGCAAGCGCAAGTTACGCTCAGGCCTTGACTGTTTCATCTGGAGCTGCATTTAATTGGTATAGCTCTGCAGCGCAAACATTTACCAATCTTGCGGCTGGTGGTACGACCGGCGCTATCAATTTCAATAGTACTGGTACCAATGCAGTCACGATTAGTGGTGATCAAGCATTTACAGGTGTGGTGAACGTCTCCCAACCAGTAATCATGTCTGGCGGATCAAATGGCGCTAAAACTGGATTAGGTAATACACAAACAGTGCGCATTAAAAATGGCGGCACCATTACGTTGACCACGACAGCCGATAACGCTTTCTTAGGTTCTTCAGTAAGCTCCAATCTAATTATTGATCAAGGGGGAGTCCTCACAACTAACGCATCTTCAAGTTATAGCTACCACATGGGTACGATTACCCTAAATGGTGGCACCTTGGCTTATGGGAATACATCCTTAGTATCTGGTGGTTGTGCGCTTGCGTGCGGAACTTACAACCTAGACGGTAAAGTTACCGTGACCGCGAACTCAACAATCAGCGCAATTGGGGTTCTGTTAAGTCAAACTAGTGGGACTATTTTTGATGTTGCCAGTGGCGTTACTTTGACAGTAAGCGGCATTTTGTATAAGCCAACCATCTCTATACAGATACCGGCTTAATTAAGCAGGGCGTCGGCACCATGATTTTGTAGGGAGCTAATACAGGTGCAACTACAGTGAGCGCTGGTATTTTGGCCGTCGTTCATGCAACAGGCTTGGGGGCAACTGCTGGTGGAGTAACAGTGGCCAGCGGCGCAACGCTAGACCTTCAAAATATAAGCGTGGGTGCTGAGGCGACTACGCTCAATGGCGGAACATTATTGGTCAGTACAGGAACTTCTAGCTTAGGTGGCACGGTTGCCCTGGGTGCCAATAGCACGGTGAATGTAGCTGGTACGCAACTCACCATTTCTGGCGCAATTTCTGGAACAAATTTTGGTTACACAAAATCTGGAGCTGGCGATTTAATTCTGACAGCAACGAATGCCTATACAGGCGCAACCACGATTTCTGCCGGTACATTGATATTCCAGAATGACGCACCAAGCTTAACTTCAAGTAGCTTTGCAGGCCCTGGTAGCTTAGTTATTAAACCTAATGGCACAAGCTTCACTAGCGCCTATACATTTGACGAGTCTCTCAGCGCGGTAACTAAGTTGAGCGCATTGACACTGGGCAAGTCGGGCAATGCGGCAAACATTACGGTTTCAACCGCTGCCAATGTAGCAGGCCCAATCACCATCTACGGTGGAAATATTGTCATCAGCAATGCCCTAAATACCACTGGAGCTACTGGATCTACTGGCGTAGTTAGCTTGTATGCTAGCGACACAATTAAAGTTTCAAGCAATATCACCACTACTGGCGCCGCTGTATTAATCACCTCGAATACTGATGGCTTAAATGGTGGGGCAATTAACTTGAATGCCTCTACCATTACAGCAGGGTCTTTAACTATTCCTGCAGGATCAACTTCTGCAATTAACTATATTCAGCTAGCCTCAGGCGCAATTCTGAATCCAGGAACAATTGGATCGGCTTCAATCAATTTGCCTGGTTATGTGATTCTTGATAATACGTATGGTTGCGCAACCACAGGCTGTACTCCATACAGCGGTTATTTGAATAGCAGTCTAGCCAATTGGGCAACCTTAGTCACGTCGAGTCACGCAATTACAGTAACGGCAGGTAATCCTATCTATGCCGCTAGCAACATCACTATTAATGGTGTTAGTGCAGGCGGTAGGGCGGTGCTGATAGGCTCAAATTTAATATCTAGCACAGGCAATATTAATGTTGCTGGTACGGCTACAAATGCTTGGTCAGTCACGAATTATGATGGCACCAATTGGTTAACTGCCTTAATCACTGCCAATAATGGGGCTATTAATATTACGGGAATATCGACTACAACAGGTAGCGGAATTGTTCTCGGACCAAACAATAGTATTAGCGCTAAATCGATCACTATCTATGGCTCGGAAGTTGGTGGATCTTATGCGGCGTATCTGAATACTTTGACGCTTGTTGCAGGCGGCAGTAATTTGAATGCTACAGATACTGGCATTTATCAGGCTGGAGCTATTACTGGTAATGCAGTGGGCTCAAGCATTACCTTTATTAGTAACGGCAAAATCAATCAAACCGGTGCGATTGCGTTGGTGGCCAATACGGGTGCTCCAGTTGCCAATGTTATTTATGACACAACTGGCGGCAATAAATCCTCGGACATCACTAGCGGAACCTTATCTTTTACTTCTAGTGCCAGCACTGTTATTAACTTTATTGCCAAATCGGCAGGCTCTGCTATTGCAACGAGTGCAATTGGTACAAGCGCAATACCGTTACCCGGCTATGTATTGATAGATAACAGCTTCGGTTGTGCAACAAGTGCTTGCACACCTGCCAGCGGATACGTTGTTACAGGAAACGCATCCACCTTAGCAACGGCCTCAGCTGGAGCAACTATTTCTGGCGCAATCTATGCCATTGGAAATATCAACATCAAAGGTCTATCAAGTGGCGCATCTGGCATTAATTATGCCGCTGCAATTAAATCAACGGGCGATGCTATTACCTTAACGGGTATGTCTACTACTACCTACGGTATCTATGGAAGCACTGCGGCTAGCATTGTGACTGCAAGTAGCACGACGGCTGGGCTGGTGAGGATGACGGGTACCTCTACGCTCAGTACAGCCACCGGAATTTATACAGCGTCTTCAGCAACGATTACAGGTGGCGCAGGCGTTTATTTGATGGCTGATGGTGCGGGTGGCAGCATTAATGCTGGTGCACAAATTGAAAACACTGGTTCTACCAGTGGTGTAACAGTAAATGCCTACGGCAACGTAAATCTGACTGGCGTCAGAAATACGGGTATTAATGGAATTACCATTATTGCTGGTAGAGGCATTGCCGCTGGCACAACTAGTGGCGGCAACGTAACAGCGGTTGGCACTTTATCCAATAGCGGTGGCGGTGTGATTGCTGTATCGATGGCGCTACCTGGCAGCGCTACAGGCGATGCAATTGCAACCGCTTTAGGGATTACTAGTGCCAATGCAGATGTAACTAAGAATCTAGCTTACGGGATTGTTGGCGGTACACCCGTAAAACCGAGCGGCTACATTAGCGGGAACTATATTAGTTATCGTCAAAAGATTTCTAATACCGTTACAGTAAATGCCACTTTAAATGCTGATTACTCAGCTGTATATGGCACGGGTTATAACTCTTCCTCTGCCAATGCTTGGTTGCAGGCGAATTCAACCATTAGTTATACAGGCGCAATTACGGCAACCTTTGGGTTGCCAACTGTATCTTTGGCTTACATTAAGTCTGCGTTGGTATTTAGCCCAACAGTAGGCGGAACTACTTCAGCCAATGGTACAAATGCCAATGCCGTGCAATCTGCCACGCTACTGACAGCTGCCAGCATATCGTCTACAGACGGTTCGATAGTCAATGTGACGCCTGCAGGCCATACCTATACGGTCACTCCAGCAATATTGGGTATATCAGTGTCAGGTGTATATAACGGCACTAGCACATTTACTAGCGCTAATGCCACGATTACAACTACAGGCTTGGCATCTTGGGACAAGATTACGAATGTCACAGTAAGCGCATCAAGTGCCAATGGCGTTGGCACTTATGTGACAGGCATCGCTGGAAATACTCCTGCAACCGTTACCAATACTTTCTCATCGCTAAATTATTTAATTAATGCAGGCTATAACAACACCTTAGCTAGTGGATTACCCGTTAATGCTACTCAATCTGCTGCTACTAATATAGTTAGCATCACACCCGCACCCTTAGGCGTGACTATTAATGCAATTTATAGTGGCACCACAACAGTTACGCCGACTTCTTTTGTGGTGACAGGCTTGGTAAACAGTCAAACTATTAGCGGCATTAACTCGGCAACGATTAATGCAATTAATGTGGCGGCTAATAATAGTAACTATGTTACGGCAATCACCATCGGCAGTGGTACTGCATCAATTAGCAACTATTCCATCACTGCCGCCTATAGCACTGTCGGCAGCAATACTCAAAATACCGTCACGCTGACTCCAAAAGTATTAACAGTCACTGGCATCACTATCGCACCTAAGATCTATGATGGTACGAAGAGTGCGACAGTCAGTGGCGGCTCATTGGTTGGTGTTGCAGTAAGTGATATTGCTAACGTCACCCTTGCTCAGAGCGCTACTTTTGTCTCTGCTAATGCAGCAAATAATGTAGCCATTAGCAATGGTTGATAGCATTTCAGGATCAGCAAGCGGTAACTATGTATTAACTCAGCCAACAGGAATCACTGCCAATATTGCACAAAAGGTACTTACTGTTAAGCGGTACGGTAGTTGCGGCAAATAAAATTTATGATGGTTCGAACACGGCAACAATTTCTGGTGGAACGCTAGTTGGCGTTATTGCTGCAGATGTAGCAAACGTAGATTTGACTCAGTCTGGCACTTTTACGCAAAGTAAGGCTGGTAATGCAATTACGGTAACCATAAACGATAGCTTGAGTGGGCCCGCAGCATCCAATTACATTCTGACTCAACCAGCTAATGTGACTGCAAATATCACGCCAAAAGTGCTAACGGTTACTGGCACTACTGTTGCAAACAAGGTTTATGACGGCTCAACAGTCGCTACAGTTACCGGTGGCAGCCTAGTAGGTGTTCTGAGTGCTGATGCAGCGAATGTGACTTTAACTAAGGCCGGTAGCACTACTGCAAATGCAGGAACCGGTATTGCGGTCACTATTACCGATAGTATCAGCGGTAGTTCAAGCGCAAACTATGTATTGACTCAACCTAATGGTGTAATTGCCAATATCACACCAGCGCCATTAGGTATCACGTTAGCTGCTTTATACAGCGGTTCAACCACTGTTACCCCGACTTCATTTACGTTGACTGGCTTGGTCAATGGTGAAACTATCACTGGAATTTCTAGTGCTACCGTTTCAAACATCAATGTCGCCG
Source organism: Polynucleobacter necessarius (assembly GCF_900096755.1). NCBI lineage: Bacteria > Pseudomonadati > Pseudomonadota > Betaproteobacteria > Burkholderiales > Burkholderiaceae > Polynucleobacter > Polynucleobacter necessarius. The sequence goes on along the minus strand of NZ_LT615227.1, from coordinate 1,647,315 downwards.
GTAATGCAGGTAATTTTGTGCGTTCAATCGTGATTAGCGGCGGCACAGCGCTTGCCAGAAATTACGCCTTTACTTCTGCGGCTAGTAATACAGCAGGCACTAGCCTCAATAGTGTGACGTTATCAGCTAAGACGCTTACTGTTACCGGAACTCTTGCAGATTCTAAGGTTTATGACGGGACAAGCAGTGTAAACGTATGGGGCGGTACTTTAGCCGGTGTGGTTGGTGGTGATGTTGTAAGTCTAAAGCAGGCGGGGGCGTTTAATAGTGTCAATGTGGGTTCAGCAGTTTCAGTCATTGTTAGTGACAGTATTTCTGGTTTATCTGCCGGTAACTACACTCTAGTTCAGCCTACCGGGGTAACTGCGGCAATTACACCTAAAACCTTAACCGTGAGTGATGGAACAGTTGCACACAAAACCTATGATGGCACCACATATGCATCGTTGACTGGCGGCGGATTAATAGGTCTGGTTACAGGCGATATTGGTAAGGTCAACCTGGTGCAGGCCGGCAGCTTCTCTTCACCAAACGTCAGTAACGGCATCATTATTATTGTGAATGACTCGATTACTGGTGTGGCAGCAAGTAACTATCGCTTAGTACAGCCAACTGGAATCACTGCAAATATCACCCCTGCAATGCTGGGTATTCAGGTTGTAGGTGTAGCTAACGGCACTAATAACATTACCCCGATTTCATTCACCATTAATGGTTTGATTAACGGTCAAACGATTACCGGTCTGAGCAGTGTGACCGTTAGCAGCTCAAGTATTAGCAGTAATGGCAGTAACTTTGTGACTGCCATGGTGATTTCTGGTGGTACCGCATTAGCGACAAACTATGCATTTGCTCCGGCCTATAGCGCTACCTCAGGCATCGGCCAAAATATTGCAACTTTGGCGGCTGCAAGTCAGAGGGTATTAACAGTTACAGGTACGGTTGCAACTACTAAGGTATATGACGGCACAACCACAATTACGATCACTAACGGCTCGCTTGTAGGTTTGTTGGCTGCTGATATCGGTAAAGTTACGCTTGTTCAGTCAGCGGTTCTGGTTAGCGCTAATGTTAGCAATACCGCCTCTGTAATCATTAGTGACACAATTACTGGGGCATCGGCTGCAAACTACATCTTGGTTCAGCCAAGCGGCATCACAGCTATCGTTACTCCAGCGCCACAGTAAGCAATGCGAACGTAGCCAATAACGGCAGCAACTACGTGACCTCGATTGTGAGCAGCGGTGGTACCGCATCACTCATCAACTACAGTATTAATTCTGCCTACAACGCGACTGCTGGCAACATTAAAAACATTGCTACCATTACAGCAAAAGCGCTAACTGTAGGTAGCGGCTCAGTTGTTGCCGATAAAGTCTATGATGGCACGACGGCTGCAACGATTACCGGTGGTTCGTTGGTTGGTGTAATTGGTTCTGATGTCGTAAGTCTCACTCAGGCAGGTAGCTTTGCTCAAAGCGCAGTGGGTAATTCAATTGCTGTTACTGCTGTCGACACGTTAAGCGGCGCATCAGCCACCAATTACTCCATTATTCAGCCAACAGGTCTCAGCGCTAGCATTACGCCTAAATCGTTAACGGTGAGCGGAATTACTGTTAGCAATAAAGTCTACGATGCAACTACTGCTGCGGTTGCTACAACCGGTACCTTAGTTGGTCTAGTGGCCGCTGATGCAGCTAATGTGACATTCACGAAATCAGCCACTTTCAGCTCCGCTAACGCAGGTAATGCCATCGCTATTGTCATGAATGACAGTATTACTGGAACCGCTGCGGGCAATTACGCCTTGACTCAACCTAGTGGCATTACAGCAAATATCACGCCTAAAGCACTTACGGTGACTGGAACTTCGATTGCGAATAAGGTTTATGACGGCACGACATCAGCTGCCGTAATTTCTGGAGGCAGCTTAGTTGGGGTTATTTCTGGGGATGCGGTTGGGTTAACTGAGGCTGCAAGCTTCAGTCAGTCCAATGCAGGTACAGGTCTTGCAGTAACTATTGCCGATGCACTCACCAACAATGCAGCTGGTAACTACACGCTTACTCAGCCAACTGGATTTACCGCCAACATTACACCCGCACCAATTACGGTTTCTATTGCATCTCAAACTAAAGAATATGACGGCACCAATGCCGCTAGCTTAACAGCTGGAACTAGTGGCAATGCTGGTAGTTACACTCTCACTGGATTTGTTAGTGGGCAGGGCGCATATATTAATCAAGCCAATGCCACCTATAACAGCGCAAACGTTGCTAGCGCAACAGCAGTCACAGCTTCACTAAGCCCTAGCAACTTTATTGCTACTGGTAATACGAATCTATCTAACTATGCATTACCCAACATCTGTAAGTGCTACTGGGGTAATCACTCCAGCTACCTTGACGATGACGGCCAATGCTTCAGCAAAATTCGATGGACAGTCTGACCCGAGTTTTACCTACTCACTATCTGGGCTCAAGGGTGCGGATACCTCGAGCGTATTAAGTAATGCAAGCGTTACTCGGGCTGCGGGTGAGGTTGCGGGCGCTACTTATACATTAACCCCTAGCGCAACAGCGGCAAACTACACCATTGTCCCGGTGACAGCTAGCTTTACGATCATGGCACAAGGTCAGCTACTCATAACCGTTGCCAATGCATCAAGAGCGTATGGCACATTAACAGCCGCCAATATTGCTTCTGCCGCAACTGTGTCAGCATCCTATTGCACGATTGGCGCAGATTGCTCTCTATCTGCCATCTATCATTACCTTGAACATGGTGGCTGGCTCATCAGTAAATACATGGGTTGCAACGGATGCCAAGCCAGGCGCTACTCAAGGCAACTACACGCTGACTATTACACCGCCAACATTGACTGCGGCCAATAGTAGTTCTGGTGGCTACTTAAACGTAGGCAGCTATACATATTTACTCCATCAACCACCGTAGTGACCAATCCTGGTTTCTCTGCAAACTATGCGACTGGTTATCCAGTACTCGTCGTGCCAGGCACGATTTCAATTACTCCATTGGCGTTGAGTATTAATGCACCAACACAAACCAAGGTCTACGACGCTAGCGCTGCGATTACTGGTAAGACCTTGACTGCAAGCAATGCTGTGGCCGCCGATCAACTGACAATCACTGGGTCTGGTACATATGCAAGCGCTAATGCTGGTACTAACTTGTCATACACCATCGGCGCTATTGTTCTTGGTGGTGCTGATGCAGCAAACTATTCATTCCCAGCTAGCGTGACTGGCACAAACGGCGTCATTACTAAAGCGGCCCTAACAATCAGCGGCGCTACCGTGGCAAATAAAACCTATGACGGTACTAATACAGCAAGCTTTAGTGGCGGCACATTAAACGGTGTAGTGAGTACCGATAGCGCCAATCTTACCCTGACACAGACTGGTACATTTAGCCAGGCAAACGTAGGCAATAACTTGGCGGTCACTGCAGCAGATACTCTTAGTGGTTCAGCTGCTAGCAACTACACCTTAACTCAACCGACTGGCTTAACTGCCAACATCACGCCAGCACCATTAGGTGTAGTAGTTACTGCCACATATGGCGCTAGTGTGACGGTTACTCCGACTTCCTTCGCCGTGACAGGTCTTGTAAATGGTGAAACGATTACCGCTATCAGCAGTGCCGTCTTTAATAACGCTACCGTAGCAGCTAATGGCAGCAATTATGTAAAAGCCATCACCATCGGCAACGGTACTGCAGTTATAAGCAATTACGCTATTACTCAAGCCTACAACAGCACATCAGGAAGTACGCAAAATACAGCAACGATTGATGCGAAAGCCTTAACAATTACTGCCAATGACGTAAGCAATGCTGCCTACGGTACTGCTTATGCATTGGGAACAGCAGCATATACAACTAGTGGTTTGGCGGCCGGCGATGCCATTAGCTCAGTCACCTTGTCCTATGCTTCCGCTAATACAGTTTCAGCAATTACCAATGCGGGAACCTATAGTGCCGGCATTATTCCTAGTGCTGCGGTTGGCACTGGCTTGTCAAACTACGCCATTACCTATGTGCCAGGCAGCTTAACCGTAGGGCAAGCCACCCTTACTATTGCACCAAACGCTGTTTCAACGGCCTATAACAGTAGTGCTTTAGATAATGCGGCGTATTCTCAAACGATTATCAACTACACAGTGTCTGGATACAAAAACTCAGATTCAGTAGTCAATGTTCCTGTAGCTTTAACAGGCAGCATGAGTTTTGGAGGTGCTGTTAACGCTAATGTTCAGAATGCCGCTAGCTATAGCCTTGCAGGTAGCAGTAGTAACTCCAACTACACAATTACTTTTGCAAATGCGGCTAATAATGCCTATGTCATTACTCCGATCACGCTCGCAATTTCCGCAACCAAGGTTTATGACGGCACAACAGCCTTTGCAGGTAGCGCCATCTCATCAAGTACTGGCATTGGTACTCAAACGGTTGTCCTGACTGGCTCAGCAACAGCTAATAGTGCCAATGTTCTCGGTGTAAGCAGTCTTACTACATCCGGTTTGCAAATTGCCAACGGTACAAATGGTGGTTTAGCAATCAACTATGTTTTGCCAGCGAGTACCGGCAGCGTATCTATTACGCCGGCCCCAATTACGGTATCAATCGCCAATCAAACCAAGGTTTATGACGCCGCAAATACTGCTAACTTAACTGCGGGTAGTAGTGGAAGCGCTGGAAGTTATGTTTTGAGTGGATTTGCCACAGGGTAGGGTGCATATATTAATCAAACTAGCGCAATTTATAACAGTGCGGACGTAGCTGGTGCTACTACGGTAGCGACAACATTGAGTAACTCGAACTATATCGCTACTGGTAGTACAAACTTATCAAGCTATTCATTACCACTTTCTATAAGCGGTAATGGGGTTATTACACCAGCAACCCTAACAATGTCTGCCAATGCGGCAGCGAAGTTTATTGGACAGGCTGATCCTGTCTTTACCTATACTTTGTCAGGTCTTAAGGGTAGTGATACTCCTAACGTACTGATTAATCCGGTGGTGACACGCCCCGCAGGTAATACTGCAGGCGCTACCTATACCTTGACCCCAAGCGCTACTGCAGCTAATTACACGATTACCCCCGTAACTTCTACCTTTACGATCATTGCTCAAGGTCAGTTGCTGTTGACGGTGACCAATACCTCTACTGCATATGGCACTTCGACTGCGGGTAATATTGCCGCTTCTATCCCAGTGACCGCATCCTATTGCACGATTGGAAGTGACTGCTCGGCCCCATTCATCGTAAATCTCGCCGTTACTCCAGGAGCTTCCGCTAACACTTGGATTGCTGTGGACGATAAAGTTGGCAGTGCCCAAGGTAACTACACCTTAACCGTGACACCTCCAAGCTTTACTGCTGCAAACAGTAGTGCGGGTGGATTCTTAAAGGTTGGCAATTACACCTTCACGCCATCGACAGCAGTTGTTACTAATGCTGGGTATTCCACAAACTATGCCACTAGCTATCCAGTGGTGAGCCTAGCTGGAACTATCTCAATTACTCCATTGGCTTTAAACGTCGCAAATTCAGCTCCTTCGAAGGTGTATGACGCAACCAATGCAATTACTGGCACGGCTCTCATTGCAAGTAATGCAAAATCAGGCGATTTAATTAGTCTGATTGGGTCAGGAGTTTATGGCGCTGCTAATGCAGGTACTGGCTTGTCCTACACCATCAATAGTCTAGCTATAAGTGGTGCCGATGCAGCTAACTATGCCTTTAGTGGGGCGGTTACGGGTGCCAACGGTGTTATCACGCCAGCTCCATTAACCGTGAGTGGCATCAGCGCTAATAACAAAGTCTATGACGCAACTACGGCAGCCACATTCTCCGGAACGCCAACCTTAATCGGCGTTATTTTGGGCGACTCGGTCACAGTAAGCGGCACCCCATCTGCTGTCTTTACTCAGGCTAACGTAGGAAACAATATTGCAGCTGCATTTGATAACAGCAGCCTGACGCTAAGCAATACCAATTACACAATTAGTGGTTTAACCCTGAGTCAGCATGCCAATATTACGCCGGCGCCTATCACGGTGACAGCATCTAAGGTTTATGACGGCAATACTTCTGTAAATGCATCTGGTCTAGTTATTGTGGGTGTTGCTGGCCAAACCCTTGGTGCTAGTTCTGGAAGCGCAATTTTGACAAATCCAAACGTTGGTGCTGCTGCGCTACAAAGCTTTAGTAATTTGGTGTTGGCTAACGGCACTGGATTGGCATCCAATTACACCTTGCTTAATCCAATCTTCGGAAGCGTCACAATTACACCGGCGCCATTAATGATTACAGCCCCTAACGATAGTAAGGCATACGGCAGCTCCACTACGACCAGTAAATGTTACCTACAATATCTTAGGGTCTTCTACAGCATCTTCTGGCTACGTTGTCTCAGGCCTCATTACTGGAACCGCCGATGCTATTGGCTCAGTTACTTTGAGTAGTTCCGGTGGCCAAGCAAGTGCTGGCGTCAATGGTGGTAACACATACACCATTACCCCAGGTGCAGCTTTAGGAAGTGGACTTGCAAACTACAGTATTACTTATATTGATGGCGCAATGACAGTTACGCCGGCGCCAATTACAGTAAGCGCTACTGCAGCATCCATGGTGTATGGATCTAGCGCTCCAAGCTTGGTCTACACCTATACAGGCTTAGTAAACGGTGATGCGTCCGCAAACTTCAGTGGTGGCCTCATCACAACAGCGACAAGCTCTTCTAATGTAGGTTCAAATTACCTAATTAGCCGCGGAACTTTGGCGGTTTCCGGCGACTACGCATTGACCAACTGTGTGCCAGCCAATATTACGGTGACTCCAGCGTCAATCACAATCTCAGCGGCAAAAGTTTATGACGCTTCCACCGCAGTGGCTGCATCTGGTTTAACTATTACAGGTATTTTGGGTCAAACTCTTGGGGTTGTTTCTGGTGGAGCCGTTTTAACCAACCCGAATGTGGGATCTGCGGCTCTGCAAAGTCTGAACAATCTCGTTTTGGCGAACGGTACAGGTTTAGCTTCCAACTACACCGTAATCAACCCAACTTTTGGCAGCGTGACCATTTCGCCAGCGCCGTTAACTGTGCGTGCTACAGCTGCTTCCATGGTTTACGGTTCCGCAGTTCCAAGTTTGGCCTATACCCTATAGTAGTGGTTTAGTTGGGGGTGATACATCTGCCACCTTAGCCGGTAGCCTCACCACAAACGCCTCCAATACCGCTAATGTCGGATCAAGCTATGTCATTAGTCAAGGAAACGTAGCGGCAAGTGGAAACTACACTATTGCTAGTTATGTTCCAGCGAACGTCACGATTACGCCTGCACCACTTGTTATTACTGCTGCAAACGATAGCAAGGTCTACGGCAATCTTGCTACAAGTACTAATAGCGTTACTTATAACAGCGGTGGGGTAGTGGCTTCCGCTGTTGTCGGCTATACAAGCTCTGGCTTGTTGAATGGAGATGTAGTAAATTCCGTCAACCTCAGTAGCACAGGAGGTCTTGTTACAGCATCAGTAAATAACGGTTTGGCTTATGCAATAACACTAAGTTCTGCTACCGGAGTGGGTCTGGGCAATTACACCATTAGTTATGTGGCCGGACAGATTACTATTACGCCTAGGGCTTTGACAATTGCAATTGATAATAAAACGATGGTATACGGTGCATCCACCTTACCCGTGCTTACGTATTCAATTGCTGGTCAAGGATTGGTCAATGGCGATTCCACGCCGGTATCTTTAACAACAACAGCGCGCTCCTTTAATGGAACGGCTGGTTCAGCATCTCCCGTAGCTAACTACCCAATTACAGCAACCGCTACAAGCAATCCTAATTACATCATTACTGCTCCAGATGATGTGCTCAGCATTACGAAGGCAAACTTAATAATTGCTGCAAGTAATCAAACTACAACCTATGGATCCCCATTGGTGCTGTCCCAACAATCAGCCCTTACGGCTACAGGCCTAGTAAATGGTGACTATGTATCAACCGCCGTCATTTTGAGTAATGCCTCACAAACAGGCCAAGCGGGGGGGCAATAGCCAAGTAGTTTCTGGACTGATTAATGCTAATCCAACGGGCTATGCCGGCAATCTTCTCATTAGCAATCCTGCAGGCTCAACAGTAGGATCGGGTGGTTTTGCAGGTAACTACGACATTACGTATACACCTGGAAATCTCATTGTGAATAAGGCTGTCCTAACTGCAAATAGCGTCGCGATTGATAGCCTCAGTTTGAATGGTGCTAATTTTGGCAATGGCCTTGCTGTATTAGGTTTGATTAATGTAACGCCTAAAGTATTGAGCTTCAATGATCTTGGCATTACCGGCACTACTAAACCATATGACGGTTCTGTATATATGACTGGTTTGGCCTTAACGACAAGTCCTGGAGCATTTTTCAATGGCGATAATGTGAGTGCCTTGGCTACGGGTACCTTCAGCACTCAGAACGTAGGTGCTAATTTGGGTTATACAGTTGGCATTACTTTCTCAGGTGCTGGTGCCAGTGCCTCCAACTACGTTGTATCTGGTGGTGCTGTTTATGTTGCTGGAGCCGGTGGTAATGGACCCGCGAACGGTGAGATCACGCAACTCAATTCAGTTACCGATACAGGCCCTAATGGAGGCAATTGGTCTAATCCTGCGAGCTGGACAACTACCGGTACTTCTATAGTTGGCGCGGTACCAACGCAATCACCAGTTGGTTTGGTTGGCGTAGGGACGCCTAACGTAGCAAATGTCATCATCCCAGTCGGGAAAAATGTTGTTTACGATGCGGCGGTAGGTATGCCCATCACATCTGCAGTTGAAGATAACGGCAATCTTGCGATTAACCTGCCAAGCGCTGCAACTCTAGCAATGCCAATTAGTGGTGTTGGTAGTGTCACGATTATGAATACCGGTGCGGTAACCCTATCTGGAAACAATTCATTTACCGGTGGCACAACCATCAACTCAGGTGCAACGTTAATTGCAGGGTCAAATAATGCGATTGCTGCGGGCAATATCCAGTCCAACGGCGGTCTATTTGGTACGGCTAGCGGCGGCGTGACATTAGTTGCCGTTAATGCGACGGGCTCTATGACCCTCTTGAGTAGCATCACCACTACAGGCACTCAGTCTTATGGTGACTTAAGGCTTGCTACAACTGCGGCTGGTTTAAACGCCTCCATGGCAGGCGCAAATACTATTAGCCTAACTACCCAAAATGCCAATATCAGCTTGCTGGGCACTGTTGACGGGCAGCCTCTAAGACGCAATCGTTATTAGTTGATGCAGGTACCACGACCGTTACATTGGGCGACAGCATTGGCTTAATTGCACGCCTTAATTCCATCGAGATTACAGGTAGATCGATATATGTGTTGGCAGATATCCTTACTGCAACATCACAAACATATACTGGCAACATATTCATTGGTGATGCTACTTATTTGAATAAACCAAGGACACTCGGTTTCTTGTTTAACGGCTATCGTGAGTATTTTGAATACCAGCGCGGCGCCTTAGTGAGCTCGATTGATTACCTCAATACAAACCCAATGTACATCAGAACCTTGATTTCTGAATACCCTAGCGTTGTCTTTAATGGTTCCGTAAATGATGTCATAGTGAATACGCATACTTTACTGGTAGCTGCGATTGCACCTTCAATTGCCTCGGCTGCATCCAGCCCGCCAGCCATTGTGTATGGTGAGCCTGTGGGTGCTATTGCACCACTCTATAGCGTGAACAGCCAAACAGCCATAAACCACAGCGCCGTGCCTGCAAGTAGCAATAGTCAGTATGTTGGCAGCATCAGCATTGTTGGTGGTGCAGCTACTTATTCAAGTCAAATCTACGGCGCGGCAAGTATGACGGCTTCTGCTGCTACAAGCGGTGGCGTTGTTACATTCTCAGTCTGGGATCCAGTGGCTGCACAGGCAGTTAACTTCATTCTGCCAACCCACACAAGCAACGGTGAGGTGCAGCTCAATCTTTACAACGGTAACTCTGCATCATTAGCTATCTATGGATCAAGCAACTATGCAAATAATTCAAATACCGGTAGCGCTTCCAATCAATGGTCTGCGCCAACCTTGGCTAATGCTCTTGGGTATGTTGCTCCTGAGACATATCAGGCGCCATACCAAGCGTCTCCATCCATTGCATTTACACCTTCAATTGTGGATGCTGGTTCACTCAGGGAAGTAATAGACTTCCACGCAGATCAAGTGCAAATGACGGCGAATGAGCGCGCCCTCATAGCAGCCGTCTCTGTCAGCGCTCCTGTAAGGGCTGAGATTGTGCGTAGCAGATCGGTTGCTGCAAATGCATTGGTTAGCAAGGATGGCGTGGATGCAGTATGTACCGTTGATTCCAACGGTGATATGAATTGCGGTGACAACTAAGAAATAAAAAATGCCCCTCAATAAAAAGAGGGGCATTTAGAGGCTCTCAGATCGAACCTTCATCGTTAGATTAAGAAGATTTAAAACGGCAACTTTGCACCAGGCTTAGCAGCCAACAATACAGCTTTAAATTCTGCTTGAATACGAGCAATCGCTGCTTCACTATCAGCCTCAAAACGCATGACCACTACAGGAGTTGTATTGGATGGTCTAGCCAAACCAAAACCATCGGCATATTCCACGCGTACACCATCAATTGTGTTGATCGATTCAGAAGTGGGGAACTTGGCGTTGGCTTTGATGGTTTCTAGCAAAGCAAAAGGCTCACCTTCAGCGCAGGCTAGTTGTAATTCAGGGGTGCAGATCGCATTTGGTAAATCATTGAGCGTTTGATTGGGATCTTTCTCTTTGGAGAGGATCTCTAATAAACGAGCGCCGGTATAAAGGCCGTCATCAAATCCAAACCAGCGGTCTTTAAAGAAGATATGGCCTGACATTTCACCGGCCAAAGGAGCGCCAGTTTCTTTGAGCTTTGCTTTAACTAAAGAGTGACCCGTTTTCCACATTAACGGTTCACCGCCGTGTTGTTTTACATAGGTAGTGAGATTGCGGGTGCACTTGACGTCATAAATAATCTGACCGCCTGGATTTCTGGAGAGAACATCTTTTGCAAACAACATCATTTGACGATCAGGAAAAATCACTTGACCATCTTTAGTGACTACGCCTAAACGGTCGGCATCACCATCAAAAGCAAGGCCTAATTCATTATCGGTAGTCTGTAGGTTCTTGATGAGATCTTGCAGGTTCTCAATATGGGCTGGATCTGGATGGTGATTCGGAAAATGGCCATCAACCTCGCAGAATAGTTCCTGTACTTCGCAACCTAAGGCTCTAAAGAGTTGACCCGCAAATGCACCGCCAACACCATTACCGCAATCGACAGCAATTTTCATAGGGCGAGCTAACTTCACGTCTCCCACAATATGCTTGAGATACATCGGGAAGATGTCAAAAGTAGAGCGGCTACCTTGACCTGTGGCAAATTTCTTGGCTTCAATGCGCTGACGTAAAGCCTGAATCTGATCGCCGTAGATTGCTGCGCCACCCAAAACCATTTTGAAGCCGTTGTAGTTTGGCGGATTGTGGCTACCAGTAATCATGATTCCTGACTTAGGCTTCTTGCCATCAAGTACTTGGTTCGCGCCAAAGTACACCATAGGGGTCGCAACCATGCCTAAGTCAATAACATTAATGCCTGTAGAGAGTAAGCCTTCAGTTAAGGCTTCAATCAGGCTGGGGCCTGACAAACGTCCATCGCGACCAATGACAATCTCAGTTTCGCCAAGCTCGCGCATTTCAGTGCCAAATGCTTGGCCAATCAACTTGGCAATAGAAGGATCTAGCGTCTCATCGATGATGCCGCGAATGTCATAGGCTTTAAAAATAGATGGAGACAGTTGCATGAAAACCTTCTAACTAAGAATTTAAGAAATTAATGCGGGCCGCTGTAACTGCGTCGATGCTATCTGTTGGGCTAATTTGATCTGAGCCGCCTACTAAGGCTTTTTCAATCGGCTTAGCGAGTACTTTGCCGTATTCAACACCGGGTTGATCAAAACTGTTGATATTCCACAGTGCACCAAGAGTGGCTGCACGATTTTCATATAGCGCTAAGAGGGCGCCGAGGTAGAACGCATTGAGTTCAGGCAAGAACAAGAGATTGCTTGGGCGATTACCTGGGTAAACATCATTTGGGTTGGCGGCTGACTTGCCGTGTGCCAAAGCCTGTGCTTGAGCCAGGCAATTGGAAAGCAGGATGTGATGATGAGCCATGGCCTCAGGCCGATCACTCATCGGTTTGCGCACAGCAATAAAGTCAATGGGGATGACTTCAGGGCCTTGGTGGAAAAGCTGAAAATAAGAATGCTGCGCATTACTTCCTGCGCTACCAAATACCACTGGTGAAGAATGCTTAACTGGCTTACCATCCCGACCAACGCTCTTGCCGTTACTTTCCATATCCAGCTGCTGCAGCCACTTTGGAAACCAATCTAAGGCATCCGCATACGGAATGGCTGCATAAGCTTTGATGCCACGTTTTTCTTGTTGGTGCAGTAGGGCAAGCGCCATGATCACCGGCAGGTTTTGCTCAAGCGGGGCATTTTTAAAATGCAAATCCATGGCATGAGCGCCGGCTAGGAAATCTTCAAAAGTTTTAAAGCCATATTGCAAAGCAATTGGTAGGCCAACTGCAGACCATACAGAATAACGGCCACCCACCCAATCCCAGAATGGGAAGATGTTATCCTCTTCAACGCCAAACTCTTTGGCGGCAGGAACGTTCGCTGTCACTGCAAACAAAGAGCGCGCAATCTGACCTTGGGTGCAGCCACTGTTTTTAAGCCAGGCAACGACCGCCTTGGCATTCATGGCGGTTTCTAGGGTGGTGAACGACTTAGAAACAATGATGGCACGGGTGCTATTGGGTTGTGCACGATCTAGGATGCGCGCTAATTCAGCAGTATCAATATTGGCAAGAAAATGCATCTGCATACCGCGGCTTTCAATCTCGGGAACGTGTGCCAAAGCTTCGATAGCCAGGCGTAGTCCGAAATCAGAGCCGCCGATACCAATATGAATGACATCGGTAACGCCAACCCATTTATTACAGAGCGCTTCAATGCGCTGCCAGACTTTGGTTACCGCAGGCATGACATCTTTACCGTCGAGCAAAACTGGTGCTTTAGAAAGATTGCGTAGCGCAGAGTGCAGAGCCGGGCGATCTTCGCTTAAATTGATGTGCTTGCCGGCAAACATGTCGGCAATGAATTCTTCTAGCTTGGATTTTCTGGCGGCAGCAAACAAATCGCTCCACTGCGCGTCATTGATATTTTGATAGGCAGTGTCCAGCACTACGTCTACAGCTGTATGCGCGCTATTGGGCAAATTGTCTGGGGATTGCATGGGTCTAGAAGACATTTCTAGATTTTATCAAGAAGGGCTGGAAAAACCCCTAAAACACTGAAAATGATAGGATTTCGGCATATTCCAGGCAAGGAATGAAAAACCCATAAAAATTGGACAATAGTGGGTAAATAAGTGAGACAAATTCATGGAGCAAATTGACTGTGTAGTGATTGGGGCCGGAGTGGTGGGGCTTGCTGTCGCTCGCGAAATGGCGCTTCAGGGTCGAGAAACCATCTTGCTAGAGCGTGAGAATGCCTTTGGCACAATTAGTAGCGCCCGAAACAGCGAAGTGATTCATGCGGGTATTTATTACCCCAAAGACTCCCTCAAAGCCAAGCTCTGTGTCGCAGGCAATCGACTCCTTTATGAATATTGCCGTAGCCACCAGGTAGCTACTCAACCATATGGAAAACTGATTGTGGCTAGTGATGCCACTCAAATGGATGATCTGCAAGCCATTCTGTTATAAGGCGCAAAACAATGGAGTGCCTGAGATCAAAATGATTTCGGGTGATGAGGCAAGGGCGCTTGAACCTAATCTACAGTGCTGCGCAGCGATTCTGTCATCCTCAACCGGTATTGTGGATAGTCATGGTTACATGTTGTCACTACTGGGTGGCTTTGAAGATGCAGGCGGCATGATTGCTTATCAATCTCCTTTATTAAGCGCCAAGCCTATTGGCGCAAATGCAGAAGGTGGATTTGAGCTAGAGATCGGCGGGCCCGATGGTATGAAGATTCAAACCACGCTGCTGATTAATTGCGCAGGTATGAGTGCGCCTGCAGTGGCTCAAAAAATTGGGGGCTTAGAAAAGGGTCGAATTCCGAAAGCCTATTTTGCAAAAGGAAACTATTTCTCTCTGTCTGGTAAGTCACCCTTCAAACATTTGATTTATCCGATCCCAGAGCCTGGCGGGCTAGGCGTTCACCTCACATTGGACATGGGAGGGCAGGCCAAGTTTGGTCCCGACGTAGAGTGGCTCGATATCGAGACGGAAGGGCAGATTGACTACACAGTCGATCCAAAGCGGGGAGAAGGCTTTTATGAGGCAGTCAGGCGCTATTGGCCAGACCTCAAAGACGGCTCATTACAACCTGATTATTCAGGGGTCAGGGCCAAAATCGTCCCCCAATGCCCCGGCCGGAGACTTCTGTTTTGACACCCCCAAAGAACACGGTTTGCATGGACTCTTTAATCTATATGGCTTTGAGTCCCCTGAGCTTACTTCTAGCTTGGCCATAGCCAGGTATTTAGAAGGTCAAATCAAAAGTTCTTTATAATCTAGGGCTTGAATCGAATCGGATTCAAGAAATGGAAGAGTGGAAATGGAAGAGTGGCAGAGCGGTTGAATGCACCAGTCTTGAAAACTGGCGAGGATGAAAGTCCTCCGTGAGTTCGAATCTCACCTCTTCCGCCAAATTCTACTAACCACCTGCGGGTGGTTTTTTTATTGGTTATCGTTATTGATTGCAGTATGATTTCTTAGCTTAGGCAAATCAAGCGCCTCAAAGCAGCTTGCAGATAAGCGGTGCGGGCTGAGTATAAAAACATTACAAAGTGGAGATGGCGATGTTCTTGAAGAAAATCCTGATTGGAATATTGTCCATTTCATTTATGCATGAGCTGCCAATGGCTAATCCAAACTTTTCTTTAAAGTGTCTACCGCTCGCGGCGGTCTCTTTGCGGATTTAGTTGCAGAGATGGATTATCGCGTTGGACAGGTAATGCAGGCGGTAAAGGATGCTGGTGTTGAAGACAACACCATCTTCATTTTCAGTAGTGATAATGCTGGCGGCGGTGCAAGTCCTCAAGTTGGTGGGGCGACTAATGGGCCATTTCGCGGTAATTTTTTCAGCACGCCGTTTGAAGGAAGTATGCGCGTGCCTGCAATGATTCGTTGGCCGGGTCATGTTCCATCTGGCGTCGTTACTGAGGAAATGTTTGCTGCAGTGGATTGGATGCCAACAATCGCTGGCATGGTCGGCTCATCCAATTTGGTGCCAAAGGATAGACCGATCGATGGCGTGGATGCTTCGAATTTCATGTTAGGTAAGAGTAAAACGACTGGCCGCGATTTATATCCATTCTTTGGTATTGATGGTGAGTTGATGTCGATTAAGTGGAAAATCTATAAAACGATCTTCCGCTACGCAGAATCTCCTGAGTCAATTGGTAAGCCTTATGTGAAGCCGCAGATTCCGATGATTTATGACTTGAGTAGCGATCCGCATGAAGATAACAATCTTATGTACACGGATCTGACTCTAGGTTGGGTTTATGCCATGAATTTCAAATGGATTGATGGCTATGAGAAGAGTATTAAAGAGTACCCCAATATCAAAGTAGGTGAGGACTTTAAGGACTACCCTAAAAAGCAGGCATCTCTAATTAATGATTGAATTTAAAGTGAAGAGAACAGCAATGCTATTTAAACGCATTCTTATTGGAGTTTTGTCTGCCACGATGGTTGTGCCGGCTGCATTCGCCCAATCTACTTCAACCCCAAATCAAAAGAAACCAAATGTTGTATTCATATTGGCGGATAACGTTGGATATGGGGATCTGGGTTCTTATGGAGGCGGTGAGTTACGAGGTGCGCCTACACCACGTGCAGATGAATTGGCTAAAAGTGGATTGCGACTCACTCAATATTTGGTTGAGCCTGCTTGCACACCATCACGCGCTGCATTGATGACTGGGCAATACTCGATTCGCAATGGTTTGTCACTCGTTGCTGAGCCCGGGACGCTCAACACTCTTTCTAGTAAGGCCTACACAATGGGCCAGCTATTTAAGGATGCAGGTTATGCGACAGCTATCTTTGGTAAGTGGCATCTTGGAGGTGCGCCTCAAAGCCTGCCAGGTGCTCATGGCTTTGATCAGTACTATGGAATCCCTCCAGATACCTCTTGGGATTCTGCTGCATATGTGCAAATGGCAATGCAAACACACTCGTTTGGAAATGCTCCTGAGAAAGTTCTTTATGACAAAGGTCCGTGGATAAATCAGCAAAAGGGAAATGGACTGCTAGAACATGTGAAGCCATACACCATGGCTGGCAGTGCGTGCAGAAATTGACAATGAGCTCACTGATAAGTCGATTGCATTCATGAAGCAGCAAAATGCAGCTGGCAAACCATTCTTCCTTTATCTCCCATTTTCAATGGGGCATTCACCGAACCTCCCATCAAAGCAGTTTGCTGGAAAGTCTCGCATTGGTCAGTATGGAGACAAGATGATGGAAGGCGATTATCACGTTGGACAGGTAATGGATGCCCTCAAAGAAATGAATATAGAGGACAACACTATTCTTGTATTTGCGTCTGACAATGGTGGCACCGGCCAATACTTTATGAATTGGGATCGTCTGGGCTTGGGCGCGCCAGACATGGGATCGAACGGTCCGTTTCGCGGCGATCTCGGTGAGCCTACTGAGGGTGCTGTTCGTGTACCTTCTGCATTATTCGTTGGCCTGGTCATATAGCACCAGGAAGCACTTCGTATGCCATGTTCTCAACCATGGGCTTTATGCCGACCTTTGCCAATATTCTGGGTGCAAAGCTGCCGTCAGATCGCGCCATTGATGGAGTTAATCAGATAGATGTGCTGAATGGAAAAAGTACCGCAGGCAATCGCGAATCTTTGCTTACCTTTATTGGTCCTGATTTAGTGGCTGGGCGCTGGAAGCAGTGGAGATACTATTTCAAAGACATGGCACGAACAGGTACTGGGCAACAGATGGTTGGCGGTATCTATGCGAATGCTGCACCGATGTACTATCCAAAGTTCTACAATATTGAAATGGATCCACACGAAGATCTACAAATGACCCATTACGGATGGACTGCAGAGCCAATCTTTAAAGTGGTTCAGGAGTATTTGGCGTCTGTTAAAAAATTCCCTAATCCGCCACCTTCTAATGCGACTAATTTTTCACAGCCATTAGGAAAATAGAAGTTTTATCCTCAATTGAATTCACGAATTAAATAGAATGAATAAACCCAAAAGGACTCAACATGTATTGTTCGAGTCCTTTTTTCTCGTAATGCTATCGCTATTGCCGATAATGGCTCAGGCCAATACGCCAGTATGGCGGCCGTTCCTATGGCTACTGGCTGGTCTCTGGTGGCAATGCCATACTCCTATAGCGGTAGCGCAGATAAATCCAAAACATTCCAACACGGACAAAGTGTGAATGCTGGATTGAGCGCAAGAGAATCTTTTATGTTGATTCAGCTTGGATATGTCGCAGAGGAAAAGGTGCTTGGTGGCCAGCCTTATGTTGGTTTAGGTTGGGGGCCTGGTACAAACACCACAACGGCATCAGTTAGTGTTACCAATCCAAATGCGCAATTGAATCGCTCGAATACCAGTAACGGAAGTACCAATATTTATCCGCTAGCAAGCCTGACCTGGAATAAGGGAAATAACAATTTCAAAACCTATATCACTGGCGATATTCCCGTTGGCACCTATAGCCCAACGAGTTTATCTAGTATCGGTATCGGGCATGCGGCGATGGATATACCTATTTAAACAATACCACTGGCCTTGAGTTTTCTGGCATCTTTGGTGCGACGTATAACTGGCAAAACAATCAAACCAATTACAAAAACGGTATTGACTCACACTTAGATTGGTCTATTTCACAATTTGTATCTCAAAGCTGGTAAGTTGGTATTGCGGGTTATGTTTACTATCAATTAACTGCAGATACTGGCAGCGGAGATAACGATGGCGCCTTTAAATCACGCGTGTCTGCTGTTGGTCCACAGATCGGATATCTGTTTAATATTGGGGCCAAGCAGGCCTATATTAATGTTCGGGCCTATAAAGAGTTCTGGGCTCAAAATCGGGTCGAAGACTATGCGACTATTGCAACTGTCAGCATTCCTCTAGGAAAGTGATTTGATGAAAAGATTTCACTATCGTTTCCTGTATGCAGCTTTACTAGCGGCAATCACAATTGGTGCATATTTAGCCTGGAATACATTTTCTGCAAAACCTCAACAGGCAGCTCCGCAAATAATCTTGGGCGATGGGGCAAATGGACCTAAAGGCATGGCCTGGGTTCCTGGCGGTGAATTTCTGATGGGAAGCGATCACCAGAAGGCGCAGGCCAATGAGAAACCAACGCATAAAGTGAGGGTGGCCGGATTTTGGATGGACGCTACCCATGTCACAAATGACCAATTTGCACAATTTGTAAAAGCTACTAAATACAAAACTACGGCAGAGCAAGTTCCGGATTGGGAAACCATTCGTGTGCAGTTGCCACCTGGTACACCTAAGCCGCCAGCCTCGGTTTTTGTTCCAGGTGCAATGGTTTTTGTTGGCACCAAAGCGAAGGTTAATCTCAATGACTACTCGCAGTGGTGGGCATATGTTCCGGGCGCGAATTGGCGCCATCCGACCGGCCCCCAAAGCAATATCGACGGTAAGGGTGACCACCCAGTAGTGCAGGTGAGCTATGAAGATGTCTTGGCTTATGCAAAGTGGGTGGGCAAGCGTATACCTACTGAAGCTGAGTGGGAATTTGCCGCGCGCGGAGGACGCGGAGGATTGAATCAAGCGACGTATGTGTGGGGCGATCAGTTAGAGCAAGATGGTAAATTGCCAGCCAATATTTGGGATGTCAAAAAACAGGCATTTCCGGTAGTGAGTCCAAAGGCTGGTCTATTGGTACAAGTGCGGTTGGAACCTATCCTCAGAATGGGTATGGCCTGTTTGATATGACTGGCAATGCATGGCAATGGGTTGCTGATTGGTATCGCAAGGATTATTTTGCAATGCAGGCTAAAGAATTCGGCAATAGCGTTATTAATGATCCAAAAGGACCAGGTGACTCTAGCGCTCCGCTCCAGCTAATGTGCCTAAACGTGTAGTGCGTGGAGGCTCGTTCTTATGTAATGAAGACTACTGCCAGTCTTATCGTCCTAGCGCTCGGCGAGGCGCCGATCCTTATAGCCCAATGTCGCATTTAGGATTTCGCTTGGTAAAGGACGTCTTACCGCAAATGGGTTATGCCTGATGAAGCTCTGCTAACCACCTTCGGGTGGTTTTTTATTAGAAGCTTGCGGCTAAACCTATAGAGGTGCCGTGTACGTTTTGACCAAATTGGTAGCGGAACACTACGCGAATTCTAGTAAATATCGGATCAGATGCACTTCGATCCAACTCAATGCCAGTGCCGACAGATGAGAGTGAATTAAAGCCTAGTGCACCACGGAGATCCCCCAGAAATTCCGTATGAGCTAATTCAAACACCGCTCTTAATGGCCGATCCAAAAGAGTGATTGGTGTTGGAACACGACTGCGAGCCCAGATTGCAGCACTTTGAGAGTCTGCGGATCCTTTAACCGCTGTAGATGAATCAAATGTTTGCACTGGAATATTGGTGTAGCGCAATTCAATATCAATTTCTTGATCAGGCTTGTAGTTTTCATAATCCAGCATGACCGAACCACCAAGGCCATATGAGTTCATGCGGCCACCATTCAAAAATTGCATATCAACGCCAGTGCGATTTTGGATCACTCGTGAGGCAATTGATATATCGCTCTCTAAGTGACCTAGCATCACGTTGGCAATAGGTCTAAAACGCAATTCATTGGTAATAGGGAAGTCCCAGCCGATACCACCCGTACCAGTGATGCTGTTCCAGTGGACGGGAACGGTAACCGAGCTATTCCCAATGCCATCACTAAAGTTTGGATTGTATCGATTGATTGTCATGGTTCCCTCAAGGTAAAGGGGGAAATTGGCGCTTATACGGTCACCGCCACCCAAAGAGATCATTTGCAAATCAGAGTTATCGCCGCCGTTATTGCGTATAGAGAGCGATCCAGTGGTGACATCAGGCGTCAACGAATAGCCTGTAATCGTCATAAAGGCATCCGCTCTTTTCTTAAGGTAGTTATTTGCCGCGTTGTAGGGGGCAGATTGGGCATAAGCCTCTCCCAGGGTGATGCCCATCAGCACAGCGCAAGAAAAGAGAAGTCGGGATAGATAAAAATGCATTGGCATGAATTTTAGCTAATCATGTCCGTCGAGTTACGATATAGCCATGAAGATCTTGAACGCCCTGTACTTTTTCATTCTGGCCATTATTCAGGCGGGCTTGTTCCTGGGTGTTTATCACTATTACCGCTCCCAGGGATCCGTTAGGCCGAGCCCTTATTGGATGGGGTCGCTGTTAACGAGCATTCTTGCGCTCATTATTTTTGGAGCGGGCATTGTCACTATTACAGACGTTGCTAAACCAGAATTTAATTTCACTATTGCAAATTCGCTATTTTATATTGCCGCCATTTTGCAAGGTCTCTTCTGTAGGTCTCTAAATCGAGAGATCTCTAAGAAGATCACCATTATTTTTTTATAGCTTCCGCAGTCCTTTTTGCAATTACTCTTGAATTGTTACGTATTCATTCCAATTTTGAAATTCGCACTGCATTTATGTGCATTCTTACTAGCATCCTATATGCCTGGTAAATTATTGAATTAAAGACAAAACGAAAAGAGTCTCCATCGCGGCAATTGCTGTATTTGCAATTCGCCAGCACTGGAGAGTTGTTTTTTGCAATGGGGCGTCTGGCAATTCTCATTATTTCCTCGCTGGCCATACGTGAAGTAGAGCAAATCCCTCAGATATTGATTCTCTTTACGATTACGCAGCTGGTCAAGAATGCTTTGCCCTACATTGCCATCGGCGGTTATTGGGCAGAGCGTATAGCAGTTAGTAATGCTCAATCTAAAACGGAGAACCAAGAGATTAGGGCGCTACTGCAAGAGCGTGAAAACCTCATCAACTCATTGTTAAAAGCCAACAAGACAGCGGCTACCGGGGCTTTGTCAGCTTCTATTGCCCATGAGTTAAATCAGCCCTTGGGGGCGAGCAGCTTAAATATCCAGTTTTTACAAAAGAAATTAGCCGATGGTCAGATGGACCCTAAGCTCCAGGAAGAGGTCTTAAATACCTTGCTTGTCGACAATCAACGCGCGGCTAATATTATTCGCACCCTAAGATCTGTTTTTGCAGACGAGCGCATTGAAAGTGCTAACGTCGATTTAAGTCTTTTAATTAATGACGTGCTGAGTATTGCAAGGCCGGAGATTGTTTCAAAGCAAATAAAAGTGAGGCAATTGCTTCCATCAAACCTTGTTGTGCAAACAAATCGTAGCGAGATTCAACAAGTGCTATTGAATTTACTCAATAACGCTATTCAGGCCTTAGCAAGCTCTAAGCAGGCCGCCAAAGAAATTGTGATTGAAGGGCGCTTCACCGAGTCCGGCGTGGAATTGCTGATAATGGCGACGGTGTTCCTTTGCAGGCTCAGGCCAATTTATTTGAACTCTTAGCTGATAGTCAGAAGAAGGGCATGGGTTTATTAGGGCTTTGGTTATGCAAGCACATCGTCATGCGCCATGGTGGAACGATTCATTACGAACCCAATCTGCCAACTGGTGCAAGATTCATCATCCAACTTCCTGTTGCGTCTAAAGCAATCTAGTTTTAATCTACAGTTGCAACTATCTATTAGCTCTTAAGCTAATTGCCATTGAAGCATCCAAACATATCATTCAAAGTATTAAGTACTTTTTTAGGAATATTTAGATGAATATCAGGCTTACTCAAATTGCATTGGCAGCTTCATTGCTTTCTTCTGGGCTTTTGATGGCTGCTGGTGGGGGCGGTGTTATCGCTGATCCAGGCGCAATGCAGGGCAAAGATTTTGATAGCGTGCATCCTTCGTTGCAACGTCAGGCTATTCTGAATATGGGCTATGGCCTTTATGAAGTGGTGCCAGGAAAGATCTATCAAGTTCGCGGCTTTGACTTGGCCAATATTAGCTTTATCAAAACGAATTCTGGATGGATCGTATTTGATCCATTGACTGCTAAAGAAACTGCTCGCGCAGCACTTGAGCTTGTAAATGAAAAATTAGGCGAGCGACCAGTGGTTGCAGTGGTGTATTCACATTCACATGGGGATCACTTCGGTGGTGTGCGAGGCGTAGTGGATGAGGCGGATGTAAAAAGTGGCAAAGTCAAAGTTATTGCGCCTATCGGTTTTATGGACCATGCCGTGGCTGAGAATGTATATGCTGGCAATGCCATGACCCGTCGCATGTATTTTCAATATGGCGTCTTATTACCCCGCAGCCCATTTGGTCACGTTGACCAGTCAATTGGTAAAAATACAGCGGCCGGTAATCTAGGCTTAATCGAGCCTAACGTTTATATTACTCAGCCATACGACACTATGAACGTCGATGGCGTGGAGATGGAGTTCCAGAACACGCCTGGTACAGAAGCGCCTGCGGAGATGAATACCTATTTCCCGCAATTTAAAGCATTTTGGGCTGCTGAAAACATTACTGCGACGATTCACAATATCTACACCTTGCGTGGTGCCTTGGTGTGAGACTCTCTCGCTTGGTCTAAAAACATCAACAATGCTTTATATCGTTATGGCACACAAAGTGAAGTTATGTTTGCGTCACATAGCTGGCCACGCTGGGGTAATGAGCGCATTCAGGAAGTAATGCGCACCCAAAGAGATAGTTATGCACATTTACACAACGAAGTTTTGCATTTGGCTAACAATGAATGGCGTCACGATTAATGAGATTCAGAACGTCTATAAGCAACCAGACAGTCTCAAGAAGCAATGGGCGGCTCATAGCTATCACGGCTTAGAAGAGCACAACAGTCGCGCCGTCATTAACCGTTATCTTGGCTATTGGGATGCAAACCCTGCAACCTTGGCGCCGCTATCGCCTAGAGATTCTGCCCCTTTATATGTAGAGATGATGGGTGGATCTGGAAAGATTCTCGCCAAAGGCAGAGAGCTTTACAGGCAAGGTAAGTATCGCGAAGCAATGGAGATTGTGAATAAGCTGGTTTACGCACAACCTGACAATACTGCCGCTAAAGACTTACTGGCAGATATCTTTGAGCAAATTGGCTATCAAAAGGAAAGCCCCAGTATGCGCAATAGCTTCTTGGGTGCTGCCTATGAACTACGCCACGGTATGCCAACAGGCGCATCGCCAAAATCAAATGGCCCTGACATGATTAAAGCGATGAACACGGAGTTATGGCTCAATTCATTGGGAATCAGCTTGGATAGCAAGAAGGCTGCCGGTATGAACTTCACAATTAATTTATCTACCCCGGATAACGGTGAAAAGTTTATTGTGGAGATGAGCAATTCTGCGTTGACCAATATTAAAGGTCAGCAAGCCAAGAATCCAACGCTATCTATAACTCGGCATCGCAGTGATTTAGAGCGAGTGATGGGCGGTCAAACAACCTTTGAGCAATTGCAGGCTGAGGGTAAGGCGAAGTTTGATGGTGATCGCAAAGCTTTTGACCAACTCAAGAGTGCTCTCACTGTATTTAAGCCGGACTTTGAGTTAATGCCAGGTACTAAGTCTAAGCAGATACCAAAACCGGTCAATACAAAACCACAAGATCCATTTACTGCCCAAGAATTGGCAATTACTGCTGGAGAGTAAGGGCTTGAATAGGAAGGTTGATTGAGAAGGTTAAGAAAGAAATAAAAAAGGACTTGAAGAAGTCCTTTTTTATTGTGTGCAACGAATTAACTGCTCAGTAATTAATTGAGGGCCACCTGGAGTTTTGCATCCTTCGCCAACTTCGCCCACTGATTGCGATCTTTGGTGATGAACTTACTAAAGGCTGCCGGTGTGCCGCCACCGTCTTCTGCGCTAACCTCGGCCAATTTGGCTTGGATTTCAGGTTTACGTAGAACGGTATTTACGTCAGCGTTAATTTTGTCCACTATTTTTGGATCTAATTTTGCGGGACCCATCAAGCCGTACCAAGCGGTAGCTTCAAAACCAACATAACCCAATTGCTCCATGGTTGGCACGTTCGGGTAAGCTGGTGAGCGTTTTGTACGAGTTTGTGCCATTGGAATAACTTTGCCGCTTTGAATATGGGGCGTTGCTGCACCCATGGTTTCAAAGGTGTAGTTAATGTGACCGGCCATCAGATCTACTAATACGGGACTGCTACCTTTGTAAGGGATATGTAAAGCCTGTGTACCAGCCATATGCATAAAGAGTTCATAGGCCAGGTGTTGTGTGCTGCCATTGCCGGCTGAGCCAAAAGTCACCTTGCCTGGGTTCTGTTTCATGTAGGCAACGAGATCTTTTACATTTTTAGCGGGTGCATCGACATTGGCAATCAGAATGTTTGGTGTAATTCCCAATAGAACGATGGGTGTAAAGTCCGTGCTGGCGTTATAGGACATTTTTTGTCCTAAGGCCGGAATGGATGGACATTGCATTGACGTGAGCTAAGCCTAACGTGTATCCATCGGCAGGAGATTTGGCTACAAGATCAGCCGCAATCGTTCCAGCTGCACCGCCGCGATTATCAATAACAACTTGTTGACCCCACATTTGAGAGAGGTTGATTGCAATGACGCGTGCAATAGCGTCGGAGCCGCCAACGATGAGTTTGATCGGTTTATCGGGCCAGTTTGCTTGAGCAATAGCGGCTTGCGAAAATGTTAAGGTGCTCATTGCTAAGGCGATGCAAACCAATAGGCGAGAGCGGATAAGGCTCTTTAAATCGTGATGAATCATGAATTGTCTCCGAGGCGGATTGTTATATTTATTAAGCGGTTTACTTTAACCGAGAAATATCTCTTGGAGATTATTGAGGTAGCGTAAACCCTGATCAGTTGCCTTTAATTTAAGGGGGTTTTCATCCAGCAATCCCTTTTTACTGGCTTCAGCAATCCCTTTGCTGATAACGTTTAAAGGTAGGCCCGTACGCTCGCTAAAGGTATGGGTGTCGACACCATCAGTTAGTCGCAAGGTATTGAGCATGAACTCAAAGGGGAGATCTTGTGCGTTTATTTCTTTGGATTCTATTAAGGCATTGCCTTGAGTTTCCATCGCCTGCATATAGTTCTCTGGATGGCGCTCCCGCACCTGGCGGGTAATTTTTCCGGGGAAAGAAATCTTCCCATGCGCACCTGCGCCAATGCCAATGTAATCTCCGAAGCGCCAGTAGTTGAGATTGTGTTTGCACTCTTGATCTTTTTTGGCATACGCTGAAACTTCATAACGTTTGTACCCAGCTTTCTCAAGTAAGGCTAAGTTTTGCTCAAAGATGGCATCAATCTCATCATCACTTGGTAGCTTGGGTGGGAAGTTGGCAAAGTAAGTATTGGGTTCTAGTGTGAGGTTATAAAAAGACAGGTGTGGAGTATTGAAGGAGAGCGCAGTTTCTATATCGGCTTTAGCGGCCTCAAGAGTTTGATTGGGTAAGCCGTACATCAAGTCCAAATTCACCGACTTAAAGTGTTTTAAGGCAATATCAATCGCACGTTTTGCTTCGGCGCCATTATGGATACGACCCAGCGCCTTAAGTTGTTCATCTTGAAAGCTCTGAATACCCAAGGAGATTCGGTTAATGCCTGCCTTTGCAAAGCCCGCAAGCTTGTCTGTCTCTACAGAGCCTGGGTTTGCCTCCATCGTAATTTCAGCATCAGGCTCTAAAGTCACTCTGGCGCGAATGGCGGAAAGTAATTCATCCATACCCTCTGGTGAAAGTAGGCTTGGTGTACCGCCGCCAATAAAAATACTGTGGACATGCCGACCCCAAATATTGGGCAGCTCAGTTTCTAAATCTGTAATGAGTGCTTTGATATAGCGCTGCTCATCAAACCCCGCTTTACCAACTCCGTCTTTAATTTGATGAGAATTGAAATCACAATATGGACACTTCTTTTCACACCATGGGAAGTGAATGTACAGGGCCAGTGGCGGCAACGCGGTGAGCGAGACTGTATTGGGGCTACTGTTAATCACGATCAGAATCTTTAAGTGCGTGACTTCAATTGCACAATAAGCTCTCGCAAAGCTTGGCCGCGATGGCTAATGAGATTCTTTTGCGCAGGATCCAGTTGGGCTGCAGTGAGATTGAACTCAGGAATATAGAAGTGCGGGTCGTAGCCAAAACCATTCGACCCTTTGGGCTCCGCAATGATTTGCCCATGCCAGCGCGTTTGCACAATCAGTGGCTCAGGATCATTTGCACTAGTTACAAAGACGAGGGCGCATACATAATGCGCACCCCGATCTGCTTGGCCATTTAAGTCTGAAACAAGCTTTTGATTATTTGCGCCATCGTTTGCAGGCTCGCCTGCAAATCGTGCAGAGAACACGCCTGGCTTTCCGTCTAAGGCATGCGCGCAGATACCGGAGTCATCTGCCAGAGCGGGCAAGCCACTAGCAGAGCTAGCATGACGTGCTTTGGCTAAGGCATTTTCTACAAAAGTTAAATGAGGCTCTTCGGCTGACGGAATGTCTAATTCACCTTGCGTGATGACCTGAAAATTCAGTGGGGCTAAAAGCGCCTGAAATTCCTTCAGCTTGCCAGCATTGTTGGAGGCGAGAACAATTTTCTGCATCAATAGAATCGGTTATTTGAATGCGTCAATTTGTAACTGGGTCAATTCATGAATACCTTGTTCGGCAAGATCAATCAAGGCATTCAGTTCTGCTCTAGAGAAGGCTGCGCCTTCTGCTGTTCCTTGAACTTCAATGATGCCGCCTTTGCCAGTCATAACGACATTCATATCGGTATCGCAAGAAGAGTCTTCCGGATAGTCTAAATCTAATACAGGGGTGCCTTGATAGATGCCAACAGAAATTGCTGCAACGCTATCAATAATTGGATCTTGTTTTAGGGTGCCACTTTTGAGTAATTGATTCACTGCATCTCTTGCCGCAACATAGGCGCCCGTAATAGAGGCTGTGCGAGTGCCGCCGTCTGCTTGCAAAACGTCACAATCCAAATGAATGGTGCGCTCACCCAATATCTTCAGATCAAAAACACTGCGCATAGAGCGGCCAATGAGACGCTGAATTTCTTGTGTGCGACCAGATTGTTTGCCGCGGGCTGCTTCGCGATCACTGCGAGTGTGGGTAGAGCGGGGGAGCATGCCGTACTCCGCGGTAACCCAACCTTCACCTGAGCCTTTTTTATGTGGCGGAACCCTTTCCAAAATACTCGCCGTACAAAGCACCTTGGTATCGCCAAACGCGATTAGTACAGAACCTTCAGCATGTTTGGTAAAAGCCCTGGAAATAGTGACTGGTCTTAAGTCTTTTGGTTTACGACCGCTAGGACGGCTGATATTGGCTGTAGAGGGGCTGGTTTGGGTGCTCATGGGTCAAGTCCTAAAGGGTGGGCTGCAATTGGTCTGAAATTCGGTCTGTGCGTCTATAAAGAATCTACAATGTCCATATGATATCGAGCATGACTGGTTATGGCAGCGCTTCTCGCCAAGTCTCCCTAGGAGCGGGCGTAGTTGCTGATCTGCAGGTGGAATGTCGGGCTGTTAACAGCCGCTTTCTGGATTTGGGCTTTCGTCTTCCGGACGAGTGTCGTGGGGCCGAGCCTGCCTTGCGTGAGATGGCTACACAAAGCCTTTCTCGCGGCAAAGTTGAGTTTCGGGCTGCTTGGCGCGTAAACAGCGGGGCTGCTGGTGCCGCCAGGAGTAATCCGCATGCCCTCGGTGCAATTAATAAAGACCGCTTAGACGCACTTTATACCTTGCAAGAAAAGGCCCAGGATGCCTTTCCAAAGGCTCAAGAACTCAGCATTGCAGAAGTATTGCGTTGGCCTGGTGTTGTATCCGAGCCTAGAGGCGAAGAAGAGGGCTGGATGAGCGCAACGGTAGAGGCCGGTCGCGCTGCTTTGGCTGCTTTGATGGAAAGCCGTCATGCAGAAGGCAAGGCCTTGGTTGGCGTTCTGACCAATATCACTACCAAAATGTGGGAGATCGTTAAAACGATTGAACCCAAGGTACCGGTTTATGTAGCCCAGTATCAAGAAAAGCTGACTGAGCGCTTATCGGAAGCGTTGGCTGCACAAGAGCAGGCTAAATCTGGCGCAGAACTGATGGAGCGCATTCGTCAAGAGGTTGTTCTCTATGCGGTACGTATTGATGTTGCCGAAGAATTTGCGCGCCTCAAAACCCACCTACAGGCAGTAGATACTGCGCTGGCTGGCAAAGGCCCTGTAGGCAAGCGCTTAGACTTTTTGATGCAAGAGCTCAATCGTGAAGCTAACACCTTAAGCTCTAAATCTGTTTCTGAAGAGTGCACTCAAGCAGCGCTTGAGCTCAAGCTATTAATTGAGCAGATGCGCGAACAAGTTCAAAACTTAGAGTAATCCGTACAATTTACAAATGACCAGCCCCATCTCGACCCCCTCATACCAAGGCAGCATGTTGATGATTGTTGCGCCTTCTGGTGCAGGCAAATCTTCGCTAGTGAGTGCATTGCTAAAAGATGATGCTGGACTCAAACTTTCTTTATCCACTACTACACGTGCGCCAAGACCAGGTGAAGTAGATGGCAAGGACTATCGCTTTGCTAGCAAAGAAGAGTTTATTAGCGAAAGAGATCAAGGGTACTTTTTGGAGTGGGCAGAAGTG
Organism: Polynucleobacter necessarius; assembly: GCF_900096755.1. Classification (NCBI taxonomy): domain Bacteria; kingdom Pseudomonadati; phylum Pseudomonadota; class Betaproteobacteria; order Burkholderiales; family Burkholderiaceae; genus Polynucleobacter; species Polynucleobacter necessarius. Next base: position 1,618,413 of record NZ_LT615227.1, on the reverse strand, counting down.
CACGGCCATTTTTATGGCACTTCAAAACCTTGGATCGAATCTCAAATGCAAGCAGGTAGCGATGTCATGTTGGAGATCGATTGGCAGGGCGCACAACAAATACGCAAAATTATTCCAGCGGTGCAATGGACCTTTATTTTCCCGCCATCTATTGAGGCTTTAGAAGAGCGCCTACGCAAACGTGGTCAGGATGATGAGGCGACGATTCAGCGCCGATTGGCGGCTGCCCATGTAGAGTTATTGCATGCCCATGAGGCTGATTACATCGTGGTAAATGACTCCTTTGATCAGGCCTTGGTAGACCTGAAGCATATTTTGGCCTCCAGCCGCCTGCGCTCAGGGCCCAGTATGGCTAGAAACCCAGCCCTTTTAAAGCGACTCGGGGTCTAATCAGTTATCCTATAGGTATTGAAGCTAAATTAAGTGAGTTCCGCATGGCCCGTATTACTGTAGAAGATTGCCTTAAAACCATCCCAAATCGTTTTGAATTAGTTTTGGCTGCGACTTATCGCGCTCGCCAATTAGTTCAAGGTCACTCTCCACGCGTTGAGTCAAGAGACAAAGCCACTGTAGTTGCCTTACGTGAAGTTGCAGCTGGCGTGACTGACCGTGACATGTTGACCAAAGTTCCTTTGTAATTTAGGAGTTCCGGTGTGGAGCTCCCTTTAGGAACAACCAAAACATCGGAATTAGTAGTAGGAGGGGTCTCGTCCACCGAGGCCTCGCTTGGAACCCTCCAGGCAGATCTGTTGGACTCTCCATCAGACTCAGATACTCAAGGCGGTAAAAAATCGATCATTGCGTCTTTATTGGCGCAATCGAGTCGTCATTTGTTCGGCCCCACTTCGGCTCCGAGCACACCCTTAAAACATCAAGTTGTTTCTATTGAAGGTTTGATTTCTAAACTGAGCTATCTCAAGCCAGAAGAAATTGCGCAAGTTAAAAAAGCTTTTCAGTTCTCAGATGCTGCACATCTGGGTCAGTATCGCCATAGTGGCGAGCCTTACATTACTCACCCTGTAGCCGTGGCTGAGCTCTGCGCCACCTGGCGTCTTGACGCACCATCGATCATGGCTGCATTGCTGCATGACGTGATTGAAGATACGGGCTGCACCAAAGCCGATTTAGTAGAGAAGTTTGGCACCAAGGTCGCTGAGCTCGTTGAGGGCCTTACTAAGCTTGATAAATTAGAGTTTCAGAGTCATGCAGAGGCGCAAGCAGAGAGCTTTCGCAAGATGTTTATGGCAATGGCCCGTGACGTGCGGGTTATTTTGGTCAAGCTGGCTGATCGCACGCACAATATGCGCACCTTGGATGCCGTACCCATGGCCAAGCGCCGTAGGGTAGCTGCTGAAACAATTGAGATCTACGCACCCATCGCCCATCGTTTTGGCCTTAACGTTATTTATCGCGACTTACAAGATCTGAGCTTTCGCTATTCCATGCCCATGCGTTTTCGGGTTATCGAAAGCGCTGTTAAACGGGCGCGTGGCAATCGCAAGGAGATGGTCGAAAAGATTTTGCAAGCCTCACGTATGGCTTTTGCAAAAGCCAACCTCGATGTTGATTTGCGCGGACGTGAAAAAACCTTATTCAGCATTTACACCAAAATGCGCAATAAGCATCTCAGTTTTTCTCAGGTGCTTGATGTATATGCATTCCGTGTAACGGTCGGCAGTATTGATGAGTGCTATCTATCGCGCTCTAGGAAGCAAGTTTAAGGATTACATTGCTATCCCTAAGCTCAATGGCTATCAGTCATTGCACACCACCTTGTTGGGGCCTTCTGGCGTTCCTGTGGAGTTTCAAATCCGTACAACCGATATGCATGCGGTCGCGGAGGCGGGTGTAGCGGCTCACTGGGCTTATAAGGATGGTTCTCCTGATATGAGTGAGGTGCAAAACCGCGCTCATCAGTGGTTGCAATCTTTGATCGATATTCAGGATAGTAGCGGCGACTCTCAGGAGTTCTTGGAGCATGTGAAGATTGATTTGTTCCCGGATGCGGTATATGTGTTTACGCCAACTGGACAAATTCGCGCTCTACCAAGAGGTGCTACCGCTCTAGACTTTGCTTACTCCATTCATAGTGACCTCGGAAATACCTGTGTCGCCGTCAAAATTAACGGCTTGCAGTTGCCATTACGCAGTGAGCTAAAAAACAGCGACATTATTGAGGTGATTACCTCAGCTAGCTCACAACCGAATCCAGGTTGGTTAGCATTTGTACGCACCGGTAAAGCGCGTGCCTCAATTCGCCACTCATTAAAAACAAAACATTATTCAGAGTCTCTCCAATTAGGCGAAAGACTCTTGGTCAACGGCCTACGCCAACAAGGGGTTGATGCGGCGCTATTGACCCCAGAGATTTGGGAAAAGCTGATGCACTGGACGGGCGATAAAACTCGCGAAGAAGCTTGCGTCAATATTGCTTTAGGTCGTCACTCGCCTCAAGAGTTGGCAATTCGTCTTAAGATTTTGATTGACGATGAGGGCGGCTCAGAGCAAATGCGCCTTGGTGCGGCTGACTGGGTGGCGCCTAATCAGGAGATGAATCACCATCAGCGTCAAGCCATTCTGGTGGATGGCTGCGAAGGGAACTCCATCCACTTTCAGAGCTGCTGTCATCCCATCCCTGGCGACAACATCATCGGCTATTTAGGTAAGGGCGAGGGACTGCAGGTTCACACCAATGATTGCCCAATCGCTTTGCGCATGCTTTCTAAAGATAATGACAAGTGGGTCGAGGTCGAGTGGGGCAAAGATGTTAATCGCGAGTTCGAGGTGGATCTTGCAATCGATACCCGTCAGGGTAAGGGTGTATTGGCACGCGTTGCTAGCAGCGTCACTTCGGCAGACCCCAACATCATGAATGTATCGATGGATGACCGTTTTAAAGAAGATTCAGTCACGATTCGATTTACCATTCAGGTCTACGATCGTTTGCATCTCTCTAAGGTAATGCGTAGTCTGCGTACCAATCCAGATGTGATGCGCGTTACGCGTACTAGAGCTACCTAGTAAAAACTAAAATCAAGCTAAAAATACGCAAACCCTACAGATATTGAACGTCTAGGATTTCAATTTCACAAGGGCCGGTTGGCGTTTGGATAAATACGCAGTCACCAATTCTTGCTTTGATCAATGCCTTGGTAATGGGTGATACCCAACTGACATGTCCTTTGTCGAGATCCACTTCATCCACGCCAACAATAGTGATGCTGGTCTCTTTTCCGCTCTCTGGGCCGTCCAGCGGGGTGTAGGTGACGGTAGCGCCAAAGAAGACCTGGTCGGCATCAGATCCCCCGGATTTTCGGGCTGAATTATCGACAACCACAGCAAATTCCAGGCGTTTATTGAGGAAGCGAATCCGCCGATCTATCTCCCGAAGGCGCTTTTTTCCATAGATATAGTCGCCATTTTTAGAGCGGTCGGGTCGCCGTTGCTGGCTGCCCAGTGAGCCACCTTTACAACCTCGGGCCGATCAAGGTTTAGGAGCTGTAGGAGCTCACTTTTGATGCGTTCGTGACCAGCGGGTGTGATGTAGTTCTTCTCTTCCATGGCATAATTATGACTGTTGCGGCTGTAGCTCAGCTGGATAGAGTACTTGGCTACGAACCAAGGGGTCGTGGGTTCAATTCCTGCCAGCCGCACCATCTCATACAGGGCCTAGTTGAAAAACTAGGCCCTTTTTCTTTTTTGGCGTTTTTTATATCTTTCACACAGAGCCCTTATAGTTTGTCTATGAGTATTTCTACAGCCATTTCCCCTGTTTCAGAGTCCCCGGTTGCGGTTTGGTCCCAGCCAGACAACGCGACTGCAAAAGTGACTCTGAGCGGGACCGTAAATGTCTATTCATTGGGTGGCACGTGGTCTCACATTCGTGAATCGCAAGATGCCTGGTTAAAGCAAGGCGACCCAAAAAGTAAATCATTAGTTTTTGATGCATCTCAAGTTGCTTCTTTAGATGGTGCCGGCATTGCATTCTTGATCGGCGTTCAGGAGGCGCAGCAAAAGGCTGGCGCTAAATTTGAAGTGCAGGGCCTTGATACTCGCTATCAGCCATTGCTTAAAGAATTTGATCCGATTGCAAATTTATTCCCGGCTCCAGTAGAAAAGCCCAAAAGAAGTTTTGTGGTCAGCGCTGGTATGGCTACGCAAAATCTATTAGATGATGCCAAAGGCTTAATCACATTTACGGGGCATCTAGCAGCAGACTTAGTTTGGTCTATTCGTCACATTAAACAAGTGCGTTGGGGTGATTTTGTGAATGCCGCAGTAGAGGCGGGGATTGCAGCCTTACCAATCATTGGTTTGGTTTCCTTTTTGATCGGTGTGATTCTGTCCTTTCAGGCGGCTATTGGCATGAAGCAGTTTGGGGCAACCACCTTTGTAGGCCCCCTGGCAGCACTTGGGATTGTTCGTGAGATGGGCCCTTTAATCACCGCCATCTTATTGGCTGACCGTTCATCCGCTGCGTTTGCTGCAGAAATTGGCACGATGACAGTCAACAGCGAAGTGGATGCCTTGGTAACCCGGCGGCCTTAGTCCGATTCGATTCTTGGTGGTGCCAAGGGTGTTGGCCGGCATTTTGGTTGCGCCCATCTTAACTCTTTTTGCAGACATCGTGAGCGTTATCGCATCGATGCTAACGATGTTAATTTATGGCATTCCATTTATTAACTTTTACAACGGCATGATTAGTGCGGTTGATGTGGAAGACGTGCTTTCCGGTTTAGTAAAGGCGACGATGTTTGGTGTCGTTGTTTCGGCGATGGGATGCTTGAGGGGTATGCAGACAGGAACCGGGGCAGCTGCCGTAGGTATCTCTGCAACCCGTGCTGTGGTTAGCAGTATTGTGATGATTGTGATTGTTGACGGCATCTTCGCCGTTATTTCCTACAAGACGGGTTTCTGATGAATACACCAGTTACCACTCCAGCAAGCACATGCGCCATTGATGTAAAAAATCTTACCGTAGGGTATGGATCCAATGTACTGATGAAGGATCTCAACTTCACAGTGAATAACGGCGAGATCTTTGTGATTTTATGAACTTTGCCCCACGCGCAATGATGTCCTTAGAAGATTTGCCGGCTACAGGTTTAATTGGATTGGGAAGTAAGGGCGACTTATCGACTTCTTCTAGCTGGGTCGGATGATCTGATATCGGCCATCTTTAGATTGCTATTGGGCTACTTAGTCCAACATCTATTGATAGTGCTCTTAGGCGGATTACTGATTGCGAATTTACCAATCATTTCACCTGCGCCTGCATTGTGGAGCGTTCTCTTTGCATGGACTCTGTTGCTAGGCTTTGCAGGACCTTCTTTATTGGGTTTAATTAAGGTTTCGCCGATCCGCCTTATTCGTAAGGAATTCGCCTCTTTTCAAACTGCAAAAGCTTGGTTGGTATTAATGGCTTTTATTACCTGTGCGGCATTAATTGGCATTGCTGCTCGTGACTGGAGGTTGGCACTTTGGACTGGTTTAAGTTTTAGTGGGGCCATAGTCCTATTTGCATCTACTGCTTGGGTTTGTTTGTTGTTGCTTTCACGTTGGCGTACTAGTAACTTTGCCATCATTGCTCAAGCTAGGCAATCCGGTTATGCCGTCATGCAAATTACAGCCTTAGGAATTGCTTTGATGGCTTTGGTGATCATTTTGTTGTTGCGTCAGGACTTGTTGAGTACCTGGCAAGGAAGTATTCCTGTTGATAGCCCCAATCGCTTCATGATTAATGTCCAAGGTGATCAAAAGCAGAAAATCTTGAAGACTCTAGAGGGTGGATGCTGGAGTATCAACGCCTACTTTTTATCCCATGGTTCGCGGCCGCCTTACCGCCATTAATGAGCGTGACGTTTTGCCAAACGATTTTGCCGAAGACAATGCCCGCCGTCTAGTGGATAGAGAATTCAATCTCTCCTATACGGATCAATTGCCAGCGGGTAATCGCCTGCTTGCTGGTGAGTGGATTAAGGGTGATGCACCGCAAATTTCCATGGAAACGGGAATCGCCAAAACCTTGAAGCTCAAGCTGGGCGATACGCTAACTTTTGAGGTGGCAGGCGAATCGATCACTGCACCCATTACTTCATTGCGTAAATTGGATTGGGGCTCAATGCGAGTGAATTTCTTTGTCATCATGCCGCCTGCTCAACTGAGCTCGTTGCCGCAATCGTGGATCACTTCCTGCTATCAAGCTCCAAGCGTGGGCTCTTTGGATTTTCAACTTAGCCAGGACTATCCAAACTTAACGGTGGTGGATGTTTCTGCTTCTTTGGGCCAAATACAGGATGTGCTGAATAAATTATCTGCCGCCTTGGGCCTATTGTTTGGTCTAACCCTATCAGCCGCAATCTTGGTTCTGATGGCAGCTATGATGGCAACTCAAGATCAGCGCTATCGAAATGCTGCATTGCTAAAAGCGGTTGGTGCTTCACGAGCTGTGCTGGCAAGTATCTCTCGCTTTGAACTGCTAGTCGTGGACTTGATATCGGGTGTGCTGGCAGGCTTAGCGTCAGGGCTAGCTGCTTGGCTGCTAGGGCGTTACGTCATGGAAATTGAGTTCAATGCTTTTGGCCAAGCCTTGATGATGGGTGTGCTCTTTGGCGTTGCTGCAAGTCTAGCAGCTGGATATCGATCCCAGAAAAGAATTCAGAGTGCTACTGCAGTCGAATGCTTAAGAGAGAGTTACTAGGTTCTTAGGGAGTTCTACGAGGCGGGTGCCGGCCAATCGGTCTGCAAGGCTCTGACGCAACAGAGGTGCTGTGCGATCAAGGTAAATACTCAGTGGCCAAAAAAACAATGCCACCGTAAACAGCATTTCAATAATTTGCCACTTTTCTAAATGAAAAGCCCATTGCAATAAAACGCAGGGAGCAATCCAAAGTGAGCCATATACATAGCGCCAAATAGCTTGGCGACGATTGACTGTGTACCCATTTTTACCGATAAGACGTACACGCCAAGTTTGCATTGCCAATGTTTGTCCAGATTTAGTCCAATACCAAACAAAATAAATGCCTAGTACTGCGTAGAGATAAATAAAGGTAAGCCAGCTCGGCAGGGAGATGCCAAATAAAATTCCTAGGGCCAGGTTGGGTACTAAGAAAGTAAGGGCGATCACGCCCAACAAAACCAATTGTTCGTAGAGCGAGCAAGAAACGCGTCGCCAAAATTGAGGTGAAGGCAGAATGTCTAATTCAGCAGGCGTCATGAATCTGCTTTTATTTGAAGGGTAAATTAATTGCTGCTAGAGCCAGATTCAGCAGTAGAATCTGAGCTCTCGGCAGGTGCTGGTGGGCTTGGTACGGTTGCTGCAGCTGGCGGTAAGGTCGCTTTTGAAGATATGGGATGCTGCTGAAGGGTTGGAGCATTTGTAGCGCTAGGCCTTTTCTTTGCTTCAGTTTCGGCCAACTTCTTTTTTTGCTCATCGCTGAGCTTTTGGTAGGCACTCCAAGCTTCAGCCTTTTTCTCGGCCGGGAACTTGAGACTGCTTAAATAATTTTCACGGGCAATGCGACGTTCTTTTTGCGAAAGGTTTGACCAGCCAGTCATTCTTGACTGCAGACGCTCTTGATCTTGAGCACTCATCTTGGGATAAATATTGGCAACCTGCATCCACTTCTTGCGGCTATCTGGGAGCATGTAGTCCCAATCATCCTCAAGTGGAGCAAGAATCTTTTGCTGAGCGGGCTTTAGGCTATCCCATGTGCCATCCGGTTTCTTTTCAGGAATGGCGGTAGCTTTGCCGTGCGGCGGCGATGTCTGTCCAAGAGCTGAAGAAATATTGATTGCAAAACATGCCGTAGCAAGTAGCACCAATAAACTTGCTTTGTATGTATGTTTTTGCGCAAGCATTCGGCGAAGGTCGAAAGAATTACTTACTGAGCGCAGAGTCGGTAGCGCTATCGCCAGAATCGGATAGAGGACCATTTTTTAGGAAGGCCATAAATCCGCTATCAGCATAGGCATCTGGTGGAACGTCATCTGATAACAATGCCGCATCCACTTCAGCGATATCGTTAATACGGGAATCATCTTGCCACTGAGCGATGCCAATAAGGCCAAAAACCAAAACCACTAATGGGGCTACCCAACCAACGGTATCCCAAACGCCATTAGAGCCAGAAGTCCAAGTGCCGCTAGATCCTGCAAAAATTGGTTTGCGAACCAGGGCTTTTTCAGGCTTTCTGACAGAGAGGGCTTTCATGCGAGCCGCATGAAGTCGATCTTTAATATTTGCCGGCAGCTTGTGAGCGCCTTGAGAAAGCAGGGCGGCACTGGTCCGGCCAAATTGATCGGCCTGGACGTCGGTTGGTTGCTTATCAAAGTCTTTCACAGCGTAATTCCTTTTAATTTCAATGCTTTAGCTAGGGTTTGGGTGGCTCTAGAACAATGAGTTTTTACACTTCCTTCACTACAACTCATGGCTTTAGCGGTTTCCGTAATGCTTAGCTCATCCCAATAACGCCTCAGGAAGGCTTCTCGTTGACGTACAGGTAATTTAGATATTTCTGACTCCAAAGCCTGTAAAAGCTGGCTTTGTTCTAGTTTTTGAGCCCCATCATCTTGGTGAATTTCACTATCGTCAGGGGCTGAAAGTGACTCCAGGGGGTCAAAATCATCGTTTTCATCGGCTTTTTTACCCATATTTGAAAACAGGGTGACCCAGGTATTTCGGACTTTCTGGCGTCTAAACCAGTCATGAATACGATTCTGGAGAATTCTGGTGAACACTGGTGGGAGCTCAGCGGCGGGTCTGTCCCCATATTTTTCGGCCAATTTAATCATGGCATCCTGAACAATATCGAGCGCGGCGTCATCATCACGCACGGCGTAGACAGCCTGCTTAAAAGCGCGCTGCTCGACACTACTCAAAAAGTCAGATAATTCTTGGGCTGATGCCATGCAATGGATTAGACCTGAATCGGTAAGAATTCATTCATTTTAGGGGACTGCTATAGAATATAGGGCTTACTACCTAGAATCTCACTCAAGAAGTGAAGTGGTTTTTTCCGGTAGCAGCGCCGTTCGAACTCAGGCCATAAGCAGGAGACAGAACAGACCAAACAATTTTTTGCCGAAAATTGCAAAGGACGAAAGAAAATGAATACAAGCAGCGCCGAATTTTTAGCTACTAAAGCTAATAAAGAATCAATAAATACAAATAATGATGCAGCGCCTCCAGAAATGATTGGCGCAGAGATGCTCGTGCATGCATTGCACAAAGAGGGTGTTGAATTCGTTTGGGGTTACCCAGGCGGCTCCGTTCTCTTTATCTATGACGAAATTTTTAAGCAGGACAAGTTTGAACATATTCTTGTTCGCCATGAGCAAGCAGCAGTTCACGCTGCAGATGGCTATGCGCGCGCAACCGGTAAGGTTGGTGTTGCCTTAGTGACCTCTGGTCCCGGTGTAACTAATGCCGTTACTGGTATTGCGACTGCTTGCACAGACTCCATTCCAATGGTGATCATCAGCGGCAACGTACCAACATACGCTATTGGTGAAGATGCCTTCCAAGAAGCAGATTCCGTTGGTATTACACGCCCAGTTATAAAGCACAACTTCCTCGTGAAAGACGTTAAAGATCTTCCATTGGTTTTGAAGAAGGCTTTCCATATTGCACAGACAGGTCGCCCTGGTCCTGTGTTGATTGATATTCCTAAAGACGTATCTGCGGCCAAAGGCGCATTTGTTTATCCAGAGACTCTGGAAATGCGTTCCTATAACCCTGTAGTTAAGGGTCATAGCGGTCAGATTCGTAAGGCAGTTGCTTTATTGCAAGAGGCCGAGCGCCCATACATCTATACAGGTGGTGGTGTGATTTTGTCTGATGCAGCGCCTGAGCTAAAAGAGTTCGCAGACTTGCTCGGCTATCCAGTAACTAACACCCTGATGGGTTTAGGTGGATTCCCAGGAACAAGCCCACAGTTTTTGGGCATGCTCGGTATGCACGGTACCTATGAAGCCAATATGGCAATGCAACACAGTGATGTCTTGATTGCTATCGGCGCGCGTTTTGATGATCGCGTTATCGGAAACACTGCACACTTTGCAAGTCATCCACGCAAGATTATTCACATTGATATTGATCCTTCCGTTATTTCTAAACGCGTTAAGGTAGACGTTCCAATCGTAGGTAATCTCAAAGAAGTTTTGGTAGAGCTGACTGCTCAGCTCAAAGCTGCTGGCCCACGCAAGAATGGCGATAAAGTTGCCGCCTGGTGGGACCAGATTAATGAGTGGCGCAAAAAAGATTGCCTGAAATACGACGAAACTTCTCAAATTGTTAAGCCGCAGTACGTTGTTCAAAAGTTGTGGGAGCTCACCGGCGGTGATGCTTTCATTTGCTCTGACGTAGGTCAGCATCAAATGTGGGCTGCACAGTTCTACAAGTTTGATAAACCACGTCGTTGGATTAACTCTGGTGGTCTTGGCACCATGGGCGTTGGCTTGCCATACGCCATGGGCATCAAGAAGGCTTTCCCTGATAAAGATGTTTTCACTATTACTGGTGAAGGCTCTATTCAGATGTGTATTCAAGAGCTATCTACTTGTAAGCAATACGACACACCGGTAAAAATCGTGTCATTGAACAACCGTTACCTTGGAATGGTTCGTCAGTGGCAAGAACTTACCTATAACAAGCGTTATTCCAGCTCCTATATGGATTCATTGCCAGACTTTGTGAAGTTGGCTGAAGCCTATGGTCACGTTGGTATGCGTATTGAAAAGAAATCTGATGTTGAGGGCGCCCTTAAAGAAGCAATTCGCTTAAAGGATCGCACCGTATTCATGGATTTCCAGACCGACCCAGAAGAAAACGTTTGGCCAATGGTTCAAGCGGGCAAGGGTATTACTGAAATGCTTTTGGGTAGCGAGGATCTCTAATGCGACATATTATTTCTGTACTCATTGAGAACGAGCCGGGTGCATTGTCACGCGTAGTAGGTCTTTTCTCGGCTCGTGGTTACAACATCGACACCTTGAGTGTTGCGCCTACTGAAGATCCTTCTTTATCTCGCATGACGATCGTGACCTTTGGGTCTGATGACGTTATTGAGCAAATTACCAAGCACTTAAACCGTTTGGTTGAAGTAGTGAAAGTGTTTGATTTGAGCGAAGGCCTACACATTGAGCGCGAGCTCATGATGATTAAGGTGCGGGCTGTAGGCAAGGAACGTGAAGAACTCAAGCGCACTACTGATATCTTCCGCGGTCGCATCATTGATGTGACTGACAAGAGTTACACCATCGAGTTAACTGGTGATGGTGTCAAATTGGATGCCTTTATTGATTCGATCGATCGCGCATCGATTCTGGAAACTGTCCGTTCGGGCGGCTCTGGAATTGGTCGTGGCGAACGCATCCTCAAGGTTTAATTTTTTATTAACTGATTACTGCATTAATTACATTTTCAATACAAGGAAAGAGCATGAAAGTTTTTTACGATAAAGACGCTGATTTGTCCCTCATTAAGGGCAAGAAAGTCACCATCATTGGTTATGGTTCACAAGGTCACGCACACGCATTGAACCTTAAAGATTCTGGCGTTAACGTTACTGTTGGTTTGCGTAAAGATGGCGCTTCCTGGAGCAAAGCAGCAAATGCTGGTTTGACAGTTAAAGAAGTTGGCGAAGCAGTTAAAGATGCTGACGTAGTGATGATGCTTTTGCCTGATGAGCAAATCGCTGATGTTTATAACAAAGAAGTGCATGGCAATATCAAGCAGGGCGCAGCCTTGGCTTTTGCTCACGGCTTTAACGTTCACTACGGTCAAGTTCAGCCACGCGCTGACTTAGACGTGATCATGATCGCTCCTAAAGCTCCTGGCCATACAGTACGTGGTACTTATGCTCAAGGCGGCGGCGTTCCTCATTTGATCGCTGTTTACCAAGATAAATCTGGCTCAGCACGTGATGTTGCTTTGTCATACGCTACAGCAAACGGTGGCGGTCGTGCCGGCATCATCGAAACTAACTTCCGTGAAGAAACTGAAACCGACTTGTTCGGTGAGCAGGCTGTTCTCTGCGGTGGCGCAGTTGAGTTAATCAAAGCTGGCTTTGAAACTTTGGTTGAAGCTGGCTACACTCCTGAGATGGCTTACTTCGAGTGCTTGCATGAGCTCAAGTTGATTGTTGACTTAATCTACGAAGGCGGTATCGCAAACATGAACTACTCAATCTCTAATAACGCTGAGTACGGTGAGTATGTGACTGGCCCACGTGTTGTTACAGAAGACACTAAGAATGCAATGCGTCAGTGCTTGAAAGACATTCAGACTGGTGAATACGCTAAGAGCTTCATCCTCGAAAACAAGGCTGGTGCTCCAACATTGATTTCACGTCGTCGTTTGAATGCAGAACATGACATCGAAGTAGTGGGCGCTAAATTGCGCGCCATGATGCCTTGGATTACTAAGAACAAGTTAGTGGATCAAACCAAGAACTAAGTAAGTACTCAGAAGTACGCATCAAATTAATAGAAGTTCATTAAAAAAAGGCTCAGAACAAAGATGATGTATCCACACCCCATTATTGCGAAAGAAGGTTGGCCGCATTTAGCTCTAGTGGGGGCGGTGACTTTGCTAGTCCACTATTTGGGTGGCATTGCATGGTCATGGCCTCTTTGGATCATCTTTATCTTTGTTCTGCAGTTCTTCCGTGATCCACAGCGTATTCCTGCTCTGGGCCGCGATTTGGTTTTATCTCCAGCGGATGGTCGAATTGTTGTGGTTGAAAATGCCAACGATCCGTATGCTGGTCGTGAAGCGCTCAAGATCAGCGTATTCATGAACGTCTTTAATGTGCACTCGAACCGCAGCGCAGTGAATGGCTTGGTTAAAGAGGTGCAGTACTTCCCTGGCAAGTTTGTTAATGCGGATTTAGACAAGGCATCTACCGAGAATGAACGTAACGCCGTTGTTATAGATGCTAACGGTCAAACCGTGACCTTGGTTCAAGTGGCTGGCTTAATTGCCCGCCGCATTCTTTGCTACATCCACGTTGGCGACCGCCTCAAAGCAGGTGAGCGCTACGGATTTATTCGTTTTGGTTCAAGGGTGGACGTATATTTGCCCCTAACTGCTGAGCCTTTGGTTAGTGTTGGTGATAAAGTGTTTGCAACGAATACCGCTTTGGCACGTGTGCCTGGCTTAGATTGATTCGAAATATTATTCGCTGCTGGGATATTCATTGACTACATTTCGCCGTCGTGGCCGTTTAGATCGCAGTCGCCTTTCACGTCATCGCGTTGATCGCAATGATGATGACTGGGTAGAAGAGCTTCACCCACAAAAGCCCCGCTTAAGAAGCAAGGGCATCTATCTGTTACCAAACGCATTTACTACCGCTGCATTGTTCTGTGGTTTCTTCGCTATTGTCAATGCGATGAACCATCAGTTTGAGATTGCTGCCATTGCAATTTTTGCTTCCTTGGTTCTGGATGGTATGGATGGTCGCGTTGCGCGCATGACTAATACACAAAGTGCTTTTGGCGAGCAATACGACTCTTTGGCTGACATGGTGTCATTTGGCGTGGCACCAGCTCTGGTTGCTTACGAGTGGGCCTTAAAAGATTTGGGTAAATGGGGCTGGTTGGCCGCCTTTACTTATTGCGCTGGCGCTGCCTTGCGTTTAGCTCGTTTTAACGTCAACACTGGCGTTGTTGATAAGAAATTCTTCCAAGGTTTACCAAGCCCAGCGGCAGGCTCTTTGATGGCTGGTTTCATTTGGTTGGCCGATGACAATAAGATTCCGGTTCGTGACACAGCGATTCCCTGGATTACCTTCTTTATCGCGGTATATGCCGGCCTGACTATGGTTTCCAATGCTCGCTTCTATAGCGGTAAGGCCTTGGATGTACGCTATCGAGTGCCTTTTGGCGTCATGGTTCTCATGATCCTGACCTTTGTGCTGATTTCCTCTAATCCACCCTTAACCTTGTTTGGTTTGTTTGTGGTGTATTCGATTTCTGGTTATGTGATTTGGGCCTGGGAACGTCTCCGGGGCCGGCGTTTTAGCTAATTAGCTATTTTTCGGGTATATTTATTCCATGTTGGTGAATTTCTCACTTCTCTCTAGCCTTCTTCTGCTAGCGCTAAGCCTAAAGCTTGGGGCGGGTAAGGCCTGAGTTGATGAGACTGAATAGAATCCATTAACCACCACATACCAGCCCCAGCAAATTGCTGGGGTTTTTGTTTTAGAGATTGAATAAAGCGGTAACTTAATAAGTATCCACATTGGAGAGTAGTGATGAGCGACAAAGTAATTATTTTCGATACCACCTTGCGTGATGGAGAGCAGTCTCCAGGTGCATCTATGACCAAAGACGAAAAAGTACGCATTGCACGTCAACTTGAACGTTTAAAGGTGGATGTTATCGAAGCGGGCTTTGCAGCTAGCTCTGAAGGCGACTTTCAGGCAATTTCAGCTGTAGCTGCTGCGGTAAAAGATTCTATTGTTTGTTCGCTGGCAAGAGCTAATGACAAGGACATCACACGCGCTGCCGATGCTTTACAGACTGCTAATGCCAAGCGTATCCATGCCTTCTTGGCAACGAGCCCATTGCATATGGCGGTTAAATTGCGCATGTCTCCAGAAGGGGTCTTGGAGCAAGCCAAACGCTCAATTCGTTTTGCTCGCAACTTTGCTTCTGATATTGAATTCTCTGCTGAAGATGGTTACCGCTCAGAGATGGATTTCTTGTGCAGGGTTGTTGAGGCCGTCATTAACGAGGGCGCTAGCACAATCAATATTCCCGATACAGTTGGTTATGCAACCCCGGAGTTATACGGTGAATTTATCAAGACGTTGCGTACTCGCGTGCCAAACTCAGATAAGGCCGTATGGTCTGTACATTGCCATAACGACTTAGGTATGGCCGTAGCTAACTCGTTAGCTGGCGTGAAGATTGGTGGCGCTCGTCAAATTGAGTGCACCATTAATGGCTTGGGTGAGCGTGCAGGCAATACCGCCTTGGAAGAAATTGTGATGGCCTTGCGTACGCGCAAAGATTACTTTGATATGGTCTGCGGTATTGATGCCACTCAAATTGTCCCGGCGTCTAAATTGGTTTCTCAAATCACTGGCTTTGTGGTTCAGCCCAATAAGGCAGTGGTTGGCGCCAATGCATTTGCACACACCTCTGGCATTCACCAAGATGGCATCTTAAAGAACCGCGACACCTATGAAATCATGCGCGCTGAAGATGTGGGTTGGTCCGCAAACAAGATAGTCTTAGGAAAGTTATCAGGTCGCAACGTCTTTAAGCAACGCTTGCAGGAGTTGGGTATTACTGTTGAAGTTGAAGCAGACTTGAATGAGGCATTCACACGCTTTAAAGCTTTGGCTGACCAAAAATCCGAAATTTTTGACGAAGACATCATTGCCATCATGTCAGATTCAGCAGTGGCTGAAGGGGGCGAGCACTACAAATTTATTTCATTAAGCCAGCATTCTGAAACTGGGGAGCGCCCTAAGTCACGCGTGACTTTCCGCATGGGTGATAAAGAAATCAGCTCAGAAGCGGAGGGTAATGGACCGGTTGATGCCAGTTTGAACGCAATTGAAGGTATTGCCAAAAGCGGGGCAGAGCAATTGCTGTATTCCGTAAACGCAATTACTTCAGGCACTCAGTCCCAGGGTGAAGTAACTGTTCGATTGACCAAAGGTGGGCGCATTGTGAACGGCGTTGGTACTGACCCCGACATCATTGCGGCTTCTGCCAAGGCCTATTTATCGGCCTTAAATAAGCTCCACGATCCCAGCCAGGCCAAGTTAAATGCCCAAATGCCCCCTTAAATATAGCTAAGTTATTGATTTATAAGGGAAATTAAATCAAAACCGCTTTATATGGCGGTTTTTTTTNTAAGGGGGGGCTTTTACCTGGCTTGATCTGCTACAATTCGAGGGCTTTGATTTATAAAGCTTTTTTATTTTAATTTGTTAATAACGCACGACACAGACTGGGTGAAAGCTCAGGTGTTCGCAAGTAAGGAGTATTAAAAATGGCAGTTGCTGATATCAAAACGGCGGAAATCGTCAAAGAAAACGCGCGCAGCGCAAACGATACAGGTAGCCCTGAAGTTCAAGTTTCATTGCTAACAGCCCGCATCAATGAATTAACCCCCCATTTCAAGGCTAACGCTAAAGACCATCACAGCCGTCGCGGTTTGTTGAAGATGGTTTCACGTCGCCGTCGCCTCTTGGATTACCTCAAAGGCAAAGATCTGGATCGCTATCGCGCATTGATTGAGAAATTAGGTCTCCGTAAGTAATTCTTATCGGTATGCAATGCCATCTATCTTAGGGTTGTTTCTTTGCAGAATCAGTCTTAAGAAGGTGGCATGTTTTTTTGAGCGCTTTTAGATTATTTGTGTAGGGGGATTGTGTCATTCCAATGAGTTTCTGAGTTTTATGCAGAGCCTCCCCGGAATGGCATCCCTTGTAATCCTAAATCGCTCCAGTGTTGTCGTGACACTGCTTTATCCCACGACAAGCGCAATGCTCATGTGAGTTTTGCGTGAACAATTTGGAGAAGATCAGAATGACTATGTTTAAAAAAGCAGTAAAAAGTTTTCAATGGGGTAACCACCAAGTAACAATGGAAACAGGCGAGATCGCTCGTCAATCTGGCGGTGCCGTAATCGTTAATGTGGATGACACAGTAGTAATGGGTACAGTTGTTGCCTCTAAGTCTGCAAAGCTAGGCCAATCCTTTTTCCCATTGACTGTTGATTACCTAGAAAAGACTTACGCTGCTGGCAAGATCCCTGGTGGCTTCTTCCGTCGCGAAGGCCGTCCATCTGAAGGCGAGACATTGATCTCCCGTTTGATCGACCGTCCATTACGTCCTTTGTTCCCAGAAGGCTTCTTGAATGAAGTTCAGGTCGTTGCTCATGTGTTGTCCATCAACCCTGATGTTCCTTCTGATATTCCTGCATTGATTGCTGCTTCAGCAGCTTTGGTAATTTCAGGCATCCCATTTGCTGGCCCTGTTGGTGCGGCACGTGTTGGCTACGCTAACGGCCAGTACCTTTTGAACCCAACCCGTACAGAACAAGCTACTAGCGAACTCGATTTGATCGTTGCTGGTACACAAGCAGCTGTATTGATGGTTGAGTCAGAAGCAAATCAATTATCTGAAGAAGTAATGTTGGGCGCAGTTGTATATGGCCATGACCAAATGCAAACAGCGATCAACGCAATTAATGATTTAGTGCGTGAAGCTGGCAAGCCTGAGTGGGATTGGACTGCTGCTCCTAAAGACGAGCCATTTATCGCTAAGGTAACTGCATTAGCTGAAGCGCCATTGCGTGAGGCTTATCAGATTCGTCAAAAGGGCGCTCGTTCAGACAAGCTCAAAGAAATTTCTAAAGAAGTAATGGCTAAGTTATCTGAAGAAGGTGATGTTGATGCTGTTAGCGACATCATGTTTGAAATCGAAGCGAAGATTGTTCGTAGCCAGATTTTGAACGGCGAGCCACGTATTGATGGTCGTGATACACGCACTGTACGTCCAATCGAAATTCGTAACGGCGTATTGCCACGTACACACGGTTCTGCATTGTTTACTCGTGGTGAAACACAGGCTCTCGTAGTAGCTACCTTAGGTACTGCACGTGACGAGCAAATCATCGATGCGCTCGAAGGTGAGTACCGCGATCGTTTCATGTTCCACTACAACATGCCTCCGTTTGCTACTGGTGAAACTGGCCGTGTAGGTAGCCCAAAGCGCCGCGAAATTGGTCACGGCCGTTTGGCTAAGCGCGCATTGATTCCAGTATTGCCAAGCCCAGAAGATTTCGCATACAGCATCCGTGTTGTTTCAGAAATTACTGAGTCCAATGGCTCATCTTCAATGGCTTCTGTTTGCGGCGGCTGCTTGGCGATGATGGATGCTGGTGTTCCAGTTAAAGCTCACGTTGCTGGTGTTGCAATGGGCTTGATTCTTGATGGCAACCGCTTTGCTGTGTTGACCGATATCTTGGGGGATGAAGATCACTTAGGCGATATGGACTTCAAGGTGGCAGGTACTGCCAATGGTATTACCGCTCTCCAGATGGACATCAAAGCTCAAGGTATCACTAAGGAAATTATGCAAGTAGCTTTGGCGCAAGCTAAAGAAGGCCGTTTGCACATTTTGAGCAAAATGCAAGAAGCGATGGGTTCAGTTCGCACTGAATTATCAGCACATGCTCCACGCATGGTTTCTTTCAAGATTCATCCAGACAAGATTCGCGAAGTAATCGGTAAGGGCGGCGCAACAATTCAAGCGTTGACTAAAGAAACCGGTTGCAGCATCGACATTAAAGATGACGGTACCGTAACAATTGCCTCTACTTCTGCCGAAGGTATGGCTGAAGCTAAAGCGCACATCGAAGGTATCACTGCTGAAGCTGAAGTAGGCAAGATCTACGAAGGCCCAGTTGTGAAGTTGCTCGAATTCGGCGCATTGGTAAACATTCTTCCGGGTAAAGATGGCCTCTTGCACATCTCAGAAATTTCAAATGAGCGTGTAAAAGAAGTTAAGGATTATTTGACAGAAGGCCAAGTGGTTCGCGTGAAGTTGTTAGCTGCTGATGAGCGCGGTCGTTTGCGTCTATCACTTAAAGCTGCAATGGCTGATGAGGGTGGCACGATCGCTCCTTTGGCTGGCGCTGCTGATGTTGTGGCAGAAGCTGCTCCAACCAACGAATCAGCTTAAGCAATTTCATCAAGATCATTCGGAGCTTTCAATGCGTGTAATTGAGATCAAAGAATTTGGCGCACCAGAAATGTTGGTGCCAACCACTCGTCCAGATCCTGCTTTACCAAGCACTGGGTCTGGCGAGGTTTTGATTAAGGTTTTAGCGGCAGGCATTAATCGCCCAGACGTTTTACAACGTAAGGGCCACTATCCAGTTCCTGCTGGTGCATCCGATATTCCTGGTCTTGAAGTTGCTGGTGAGATTGTTGGCGGTGACTTGGCTCATGCAGACAATGCATTTGGCTTAAAGATTGGCGATAAGGTTTGTGCGTTGGTTCAAGGTGGTGGCTACGCTGACATGTGTACCGCGCCAATTGCACAATGTTTGCCATATCCAAAAGGTTTTACAGATCAAGAGGCTGCGGCTTTACCTGAGACTTTTTACACTGTGTGGAGCAACGTCTTCATGCGCGGTGAACTATCAAAGGGTGAGACCTTGCTAGTGCAGGGCGGCTCCAGTGGTATCGGTGTGACAGCCATTCTGATTGCAAAGGCATTGGGTCACAAGGTATTTGTCACTGCTGGCACTGATGAAAAGTGCGCCGCTTGCGTTGCCTTAGGCGCTGATCTTGCTATTAACTATAAGACGCAAGACTTCGTCGAAGAGATCAAAAAAGCGACTGATGGTAAGGGTGTCAACGTCATCCTCGATATGGTGACGGGCACCTACGTACAACGTGAAATCGATTGTTTGGCAGATGATGGCCGTATTGTGATCATTGCAATTCAGGGTGGATCAAAAGCAGAAGTTAGTACCAATCAAATTTTGCGTCGTCGCCTTACCATTACAGGCTCTATATTACGTCCGCGTCCAGTTTCTTTTAAGAAGCAAATCACCAAACAACTCTTTGATAATGTTTGGCCATTGCTGAATGCTGGCCAGCTCAAGCCGGTAATTTATAAAACATTTACTCTTGACCAAGCTGCTGATGCACATCGTTTGATGGAGTCATCGGAGCACGTAGGCAAGATTGTTTTAACGGTTTAGGTCGACTGACTGCTTACTTACTATGCGCCCGCTCATCGTTATTGGTAACTGGAAAATGAATGGCAGTCTTGCAAGCAATCAAGACTGGATCAAAACCGTTGCCCGTGGGATGGAAAGTGGGATGCCTTCTGGTCGCAAATTTGCCGTTTGTCCGCCGTTCCCATATTTATCGCAATGTGATCAGTTGATTAAAGAGCATTCATTGGCATTTTTGAGTCTTGGCGCTCAAAATGCCTCGGCACATATCTCTGGTGCATATACCGGTGAAGTTGCTGCCCCAATGCTCAAAGAGCTTGGCTGCACTTATGTCATTGTTGGCCATTCAGAGCGACGTCAAATGCATCACGAGGTTGATGAGGCTGTTGCGACTAAGGCATTGCAGGTATTATATGCCGGTATGATGCCAGTGATCTGCGTCGGTGAGACTGCGGACGAAAGAAACTCTGGCAGGGCAGAAGAGATTGTCTGTGGTCAGATTGCTAAGCAGGTATTGGTTTTGCAGGATCGCTTGGCTGATTGTTTAATTGCTTATGAGCCAGTATGGGCAATAGGTACTGGTAAGGTTGCAAGCGCTCAGGTAGCGCAAGATATGCACCGCGCTATTCGCCTGCAATTAACGGAATTTAACGAAGATGTTGCATCACATGTAGGTATTTTGTACGGCGGTAGTGTTAAACCGGACAATGCTGTGGAATTGTTTGCCATGCCAGATATTGATGGTGGATTGGTTGGGGGTGCATCTTTGAACCCGCAAGACTTTCTGTCCATCTGTCAGGCATAGATTTTTTATTTGGAGATAAGCTGTGGAATGGTTTAAGACATTACTAATCGTATTGCAGGTAATTTCAGCGGTTGCTGTCATTTTGCTGGTGTTATTGCAGCAAGGTAAGGGCGCTGATATGGGTGCTGCATTTGGATCAGGCTCTTCTGGTAGCCTCTTTGGCGCCAGCGGTTCTGCCAACTTCCTTTCCCACGCAACTGCTATTTTTGCGGCTGTTTTCTTTATTTCCACTCTAGGCATCACCTGGATTGGCAATAAAAAGGAAGTCAGTCCTGGAGTCCTGTCTGGAACAGTGGCCCCGGTGGTAGCGCCAGCTGCTCCAGTAGCACCTGTTCAGGACCCAACAAAACCTGCAGTTCCTAAGTAAAAAAGTAGGTTTTTACGGATTTATCTGCCCCAAAAATGGGGTAGTCAGCTTGTGCAATGCAGTAGAATTGATGGGTTTTGCAAGATGCCGACGTGGTGAAATTGGTAGACACACTATCTTGAGGGGGTAGTGGCTTAGGCTGTGCGAGTTCGAGTCTCGCCGTCGGCACCAAAAAATGAGTATTGCTTAGGGTTTTTGCTCTAAATCAATACTGAATGAAGTGGAATAATTAATAATTTGCTGCTTTTAGGATTTACCAGACAAACGAATCAGGGCTATTTTGAATCTCGCTAATTACTTTCCTGTTCTGCTTTTCATCCTCGTAGGTATTGGGGTCGGTTTAGTCCCCATGTTCCTCGGAAAAATTTTGGCTCCTTCAAAGCCCGATGCTGAAAAACTGTCACCATATGAGTGTGGTTTTGAAGCTTTCGAAGATGCGCGTATGAAGTTTGACGTGCGTTATTACCTCATTGCCATTCTCTTCATCTTATTCGATTTAGAAACAGCATTCCTGTTCCCGTGGGGCGTTGCTCTGCGTGATATTGGTTGGCTTGGCTACGCCTCTATGGTGATTTTCCTCTTGGAATTCATTGTGGGATTTGTATATATCTGGAAAAAGGGCGCTCTCGATTGGGAGTGATAGATATGGCATTAGAAGGCGTTCTCAAAGAAGGTTTTGTTACAACTACTGCTGACCAGTTAATTAACTGGGCGCGCAATGGTTCTTTATGGCCTATGACCTTTGGTTTGGCTTGTTGTGCTGTTGAAATGATGCATGCTGGCGCATCCCGCTATGACCTAGACCGTTTTGGTGTGATGTTCCGCCCATCTCCGCGTCAGTCTGACTTAATGATTGTTGCTGGTACTTTATGCAACAAAATGACACCTGCTTTACGCAAGGTTTACGATCAAATGCCAGAGCCGCGTTGGGTTATCTCGATGGGCTCATGTGCTAACGGCGGCGGTTATTACCATAACTCCTATTCAGTAGTGCGCGGTTGCGACCGTATTGTGCCGGTGGATATTTATGTTCCTGGTTGCCCTCCAACTGCAGAGGCATTGATCTACGGAATCATTCAATTGCAATCAAAGATCGCTCGCACTAGCACGATTGCGCGGAAGGCTTAAACCATGTCAGACCGTTTAGTTCAATTAGCAGCCAATCTAGAAAAAGTTTTAGGTAAGCGCGCTCTATCAATCGAAACCGCCCTTGGTGAAGTGACTGTTGTTGTTAATGCAGATACCTACTTAGAATCCGTCTTGCTCTTGCGCGATGACCCATCACTCGCATTTGAGCAATTGATTGATTTATGTGGCGTGGATTATCAAGATTTCCGTGACGGCGCATGGAGTGGTCAGCGTTTTGGCGTAGTTAGTCACTTACTCTCCATTGAGCACAACTGGCGCCTACGTGTGCGCGTATTTGCAGCAGATGACAGTTATCCATTAGTGGCTTCAATCACACCGGTTTGGAATTCAGCTAACTGGTTTGAGCGCGAGGCATTTGACCTCTATGGCATTTTGTTTGATGGTCATGACGACCTACGTCGTATCCTCACAGACTATGGCTTTATTGGTCATCCATTTAGAAAAGATTTTCCAATCAGCGGCAATGTGGAAATGCGTTACGACCCAGAATTGAAGCGCGTTGTCTATCAGCCTGTCACGATTGAGGCTAGAGAAATTACTCCACGCATTGTTCGTGAAGAGCAGTACGGAGGTCCGGTTTAAGTCATGGCACAAATTAAGAACTACACCCTCAATTTCGGCCCTCAGCATCCTGCTGCGCACGGCGTACTGCGCTTAGTGCTTGAGCTCGATGGAGAGGTGATCCAGCGCGCTGATCCTCATATCGGCTTATTGCACCGTGCTACTGAAAAATTAGCGGAGACTCGTACTTGGATTCAGAACGTTCCTTATATGGATCGTTTGGATTACGTGTCTATGATGTCCAATGAGCATGCTTATGTAATGGCAATTGAAAAGCTGTTGCAGGTAGATGTTCCTTTGCGAGCACAGTACATCCGTGTGATGTATGACGAGTTAACCCGTTTATTAAATCACCTGCTGTGGATCGGCTGTCATGGTCTTGACGTTGGTGCGATGGCGGTATTCCTCTATGCCTTCCGCGATCGTGAAGACATCTTTGATATGTATGAAGCAGTATCTGGCGCGCGTATGCATGCCGCTTACTATCGTCCAGGCGGCGTATATCGCGATTTGCCTGATCAGATGGCTCAGTACACAAAGAACAAAATTCGCAGTACTTCAGCTATCAAGCGTTTGAATGAAAACCGTAGCGGTACATTGCTTGATTTCATTGAGCGGTTTGCCAATAGCTTTGATGCAAACGTTGATGAGTACTGCAATCTGTTAACTGATAACCGTATTTGGAAGCAGCGTTTAGTTAATATCGGCATTGTGACTCCTGAGCGCGCTTTGCAGCTTGGCTTCACCGGCCCAATGTTGCGTGGCTCTGGTATTGAGTGGGATCTTCGTAAGAAGCAGCCATATGAAGTCTATGATCGCCTGGACTTTGATATTCCGGTAGGCGTAAATGGCGACTCTTATGACCGCTATCTAGTTCGCATGGAAGAAATGCGCCAATCTAATCGCATCATTAAACAATGCGTAGCTTGGTTGAAGGCAAATCCAGGTCCAGTCATGAGCGACAACCATAAGGTTTCTCCGCCTAAGCGTGTAGACATGAAGACCAATATGGAAGAGTTGATTCACCATTTCAAACTCTTTACAGAAGGTATTCACGTTCCTGATGGTGAGGCTTACTCAGCTGTTGAGCATCCTAAGGGTGAGTTTGGTATTTATCTCATTTCAGATGGCGCTAACAAGCCGTATCGCATGAAGATTCGTGCGCCAGGATTTGTTCATTTATCTGCAATGGACGAGATGTCACGCGGCCACATGCTGGCTGACGCGGTAACTATTATTGGTACCCAAGATATTGTGTTTGGGGAGATTGACCGCTAAATCAGCGGGCCAAGGAATATTTAATGACTACCACTCTTCAACTATCCGATAAAACGCGCGCAGACATGCGCCGTAATATCGCTAAATATCCAGCAGAGCAAAAGCAATCTGCTGTCATGGCTTGCTTGATTGCCGCTCAAACTGAAGTAGGTTGGGTTTCACCTGAGGTGATTGCCACAGTAGCGCAAATTTTGGAAATGCCTAGCATTGCTGTTGAGGAAGTTGCTACTTTCTACAACATGTACAACACAAAGCCAATTGGCAAATACAAATTGGTTATTTGCACCAATTTGCCTTGCCAGTTGACGCACGGTGAAACTGCAGTCACTTACTTAAAAGAAACATTGGGTATTGGCTACAACGAAACTACACCTTGTGGCACTTTTACCTTGAAAGAGGGTGAGTGTATGGGTGCTTGCGGCGATTCTCCTGTTATGTTGGTAAATGACAAGCGCATGTGCAGCTTTATGAGCAAAGAAAAGATTGATGCATTGTTAAGTGAGTTACGTGCAGAAGGGAAAGCAGCATGACCTGCTCGCACGATCGCCACATCAAGCCTTTAATCCTCGCCGGATTAAATGGAGATAACTGGCGTTTAAAAGATTATGAAAGTCGTGGCGGCTATCAACAGCTCCGTCATTTAATTAACGATAAAGTTGCTCCGGATGCCATCATTGCTGAATTAAAAGCTTCATCACTACGTGGTCGTGGTGGTGCAGGCTTCCCAACTGGCTTGAAGTGGAGCTTTATGCCGCGCCAGTTCCCAGGGCAAAAGTATTTAGTTTGTAACAGCGACGAAGGTGAACCTGGTACTTTTAAAGACCGCGACATCATGCGTTACAACCCGCATGCCTTAATCGAAGGCATGATCATTGGTGCTTACACCATGGGTATTACAACTGGCTACAACTATATTCATGGCGAAATCTTTGAGGTGTACACACGTTTTGAAGAGGCCCTAGAAGAAGCGCGTGCTGCTGGTTACTTAGGCGATAAGATTCTTGGTAGCGATTTTTCATTCCAATTGCATGCTGCACCTGGATGGGGTGCATACATTTGCGGTGAAGAAACTGCATTGCTCGAATCTTTAGAGGGCAAAAAAGGGCAGCCACGCTTTAAGCCACCTTTCCCGGCAAGTTTTGGTTTGTATGGCAAACCAACAACAATTAATAACACCGAAACTTTTGCTGCTGTGCCATTTATTTTGGCCATCGGCGGTCAAGCCTATTTGGACCTTGGCAAACCGAATAACGGTGGAACAAAAATATTCTCTATTTCTGGTGACGTGGTTCATCCTGGTAACCATGAGATTCCATTGGGCACACCTTTTGCAGAGCTGTTAAAGCTCGCTGGTGGCATGCGTGATGGCAAGGCGTTAAAAGCAGTAATTCCTGGTGGATCTTCATCTCCTGTTGTGCCTGGTGCGCAGATGATGGAACTCACAATGGATTACGACAGCATTGCTAAAGCTGGATCTATGTTGGGTTCAGGTGCCGTGATCGTAATGAATGAGACACGCTGCATGGTTCGTGCATTAGAGCGCTTGTCTTATTTCTATCATGAAGAATCATGTGGTCAGTGCACACCATGCCGTGAAGGTACTGGCTGGTTGTGGCGCATTGTTCACCGCATTGAACATGGCCAAGGGCGTCCTGAGGATTTAGATTTGCTCAATGACGTAGCTGCCAACATTCAGGGTCGTACGATTTGTGCTTTAGGTGATGCAGCTGCGATGCCAGTACGTGGCATGTTGAAGCATTACATGGATGAATTTGCGTATCACGTAGAACATAAGCGCTGCTTAGATTCTGCGAAACCTTTATAAAGATTTAGAGCACGGGATATCTTAAAGTGAGCATGGTAGAGATCGAATTAGATGGTAAGGTAGTAGAGGTTCCGCAAGGTTCGATGGTGATGCATGCCGCGAATAAGCTTGGCACCTACGTTCCTCACTTCTGCTATCACAAGAAATTGTCTATCGCTGCTAACTGCCGCATGTGTTTGGTAGAGGTAGAGAAGGCTCCTAAACCATTGCCTGCATGCGCAACTCCAGTTACTCAGGGCATGAAGGTGTTTACGCATTCTGCTAAAGCGGTAGAAGCGCAACGCTCCGTGATGGAATTCTTGCTCATTAACCATCCTTTGGATTGCCCAATTTGCGACCAAGGTGGAGAGTGTCAATTACAAGACTTAGCAGTTGGTTACGGCAAGTCCAATTCACGCTACGATGAAGAGAAGCGTGTTGTATTCCACAAAAATGTTGGCCCTTTGATCTCCATGCAGGAGATGACGCGCTGTATTCACTGCACCCGTTGCGTACGCTTTGGCCAAGAAGTTGCAGGCGTAATGGAGTTGGGCATGATTAACCGTGGTGAACATTCTGAGATCACAACCTTTGTAGGTCAGACCGTAGATTCAGAGCTTTCTGGAAGCATGATTGATTTATGTCCAGTTGGCGCATTAACAAGCAAGCCGTTCCGTTATGAAGCTCGCACTTGGGAGCTCGGTCGTAAGCGCTCTGTAAGCCCACACGATAGCTTGGGTGCTAATACAACGGTACAAACAAAAGCGAATAAGGTTATGCGCGTAGTTGCTTTGGAGAGCGAAGCAATTAACGAATGCTGGATTAGCGATCGTGATCGTTTCTCCTATGAAGGCTTAAACAGTGCTGATCGCGTCACAACACCCATGGTTAAGCAGGGCGGTCAGTGGCTTGAGACTGACTGGCAGTCAGCATTGGATTACGTTGCTCACTCTTTGAAGACAATTTCTGCTGAAAGCGGACCTGAATCTATCGGTGCTTTAGCGCATCCAATTTCCAGCACGGAAGAATTGCATCTCTTGCAAAAATTAGTGCGTGGTATTGGCTCAAGTCAAGTTGAGACTCGCTTGCGTCAAACCGATATTAAGGGGGCAGCAGCCGCTCCTTGGTTGGGTATGCCAGTTGCAAAAGTAAATGAGTTAGATCGCGTTTTAATTATTGGTAGCTTCTTACGTAAAGAGCAGCCCGTATTCGCAGCCCGTATTCGCACTGCAAGCAAGCGTGGTTTACAGGTGCTTCGGATTGATGCTGGTGGTGATGATTGGCTTATCTCAAGCAGCGCCATTGCTGCCGCTCCAAGCGCATGGCTTAATACATTAAGTGAGGTTGCATTAGCGATTGCGAAGGCAAAATCTGCATCTGCTCCATCTGGTACGCCTAACGTTACCGTTTCAGCGCAAGCTCAAAAACTGGCTGATAGCCTACTCTCAGGCTCCGCTGTTTCAGTGTTGCTTGGATCTGCTGCTATTGCCCATCCACAAGCCTCTGACATTCAGGTGCTAGCTCAATTTATTTCTGCGCAGACGGGTGCTAGTTTTGGTTTCTTGCCTGTTGGTGGTAACGCAGTTGGCGCCGCTTTAGTAAATGCAAATGGCTCTGGTGTTGAATCAGTGTTGTCTGGCGATCGCCGCGCAGTGCTGCTGATGAATATTGAACCAGACTCCGACTTACCAAATCCAGTTGCTGCTCGTGCCGCTTTAGCTAAAGCAAACACAGTAATCGCTTTGAGCGCTTATAAGAGCGCTGACTTGATGGAAGTGGCTGATGTCATTTTGCCAATCTCCACATTTACCGAAACAGTATCTACCTTCGTCAATCTAGAAGGTAGAGCGCAAACGATTCAACCTGCTGTTAAGCCTTTGGGTGATTCACGTCCCGCATGGAAAGTGCTTAGAGTTCTTGGTGGACTGTTAGGCTTAGATGGTTTCTTGTTTAATGCGCCAGAAGAAGTGCTGGGTGAGGCGTTGGATGATAACTATTGTACTCGACTTAGCAATCAACCTTTGACGAGTACTGTTGCCGGTGCCGGTGCCAATGCAATTACTAATAGTGGTTTAGAGCGCGTAGCCGACGTCAATATTTATTCTGGCGATCAAATTGTGCGTCGTTCATCTGCATTGCAATTAACACGTGATGCGAAGCGCGGAAACCAAGCTGGATTGAATCAAACCACATTTATAGAGTTGGGCTTAAAGACGGGTGATGCAGTGCGCGTTACTCAGGGTTCACAGTCTGTTGATATGCCTGCGACATTAGAGGCAAATCTAGCGCCAGGCGCCATCAGAATTTCTGCTGGCACTATGGCTAGTGCGAAATTAGGATCGATGTTTGGTCCGGTAACTGTAAGCAAGGCATAAGGTACGAGATGGATAATTTCTTGAACCTCATTACCACCCAAGGCGAAGCCATTTTTGGTTCTTTATGGCCATTGGTTTGGGCATTGGTGCGTATCGTCATCATCGTATTGCCAATGTTTGGTTGCGTAGCTTACTTAACCCTGTGGGAAAGAAAGTTAATCGGCTGGATGCACATTCGCCTTGGGCCAAATCGCGTAGGCCCATTGGGTTTGTTGCAGCCAATTGCAGACGCCTTAAAGCTCTTGATGAAGGAGATCATTTCTCCAGCTCAAGCTAGCAAAGTACTCTATTTCATTGCCCCAATCATGGTGATCATGCCTGCGTTTGCAGCGTGGGCGGTGATACCTTTCCAAGCCAAGATGGTTTTAGCTGATGTCAATGCCGGACTTCTTTACATCATGGCCATTTCATCTATTGGCGTTTATGGCGTGATTTTGGCTGGTTGGTCTTCAAACTCTAAATACCCATTCCTTGGCGCAATGCGCGCTTCAGCTCAGATGATCTCCTATGAGATTGCTATGGGCTTTGCATTGGTTACTGTACTGCTGACTTCTGGATCTTTGAATTTAAGCGCTATCGTTGCCTCGCAAGAGCAGGGCTTCTTTGCAGGAATGGGCTTGAATTTCTTGTCATGGAACTGGCTCCCATTGCTGCCAATGTTCTTGATCTATTTCATCTCCGGTGTAGCTGAAACAAACCGTCACCCATTTGACGTGGTTGAAGGTGAGTCTGAGATTGTTGCTGGACACATGGTTGAGTACTCAGGCATGTCTTTTGCGATGTTCTTCCTAGCTGAATACGCCAATATGATTTTGATTGCTGCTGTAGCGTCAATCATGTTCTTGGGCGGTTGGCTACCAATTGTTGATTTGCCTATCTTGCGCGATATTCCAGGTTTCTTCTGGCTGTTTGGCAAAACCTTCTTCCTTTTGTCATGCGTTATTTGGTTGCGTGCCACATTGCCGCGTTATCGCTATGACCAAATCATGCGTTTGGGCTGGAAGATCTTTATCCCCATCTCCGTATTCTGGGTGGTTGTTATCGGCGCATGGGTTATATCCCCATGGAATATTTGGAAATAAGTTGATCAATCATGTTTAAGAAAATTTCCCAATTCCTCGATAGCTTGATGCTTAAAGATATTTTGACTGGTATGTCTATTACAGGTCGCTATCTCTTTAAACCAAAAATTACTGTTCAATACCCTGACGAAAAGACTCCTTTGTCTAATCGTTTCCGTGGATTGCATGCGCTACGTCGTTATGAAAATGGCGAAGAGCGTTGCATTGGCTGTAAATTGTGCGAGGCAGTATGTCCAGCGTATGCCATCACAATTGAAACAGCAGAACGTGATGACGGAACACGTCGTACTAGTCGCTACGACATTGATCTGACTAAATGTATTTTCTGCGGCTTTTGCGAAGAGGCATGCCCGGTTGATGCGATTGTAGAAACTAATATTTTTGAGTATTTCGGCGACAAACGCGGCGATTTGTACTTCACTAAAGAAATGCTCTTGGCAGTCGGCGACAAGTATGAAAAAGACATCGCCGCTAACCGTGCAGTTGATGCACCTTATCGTTAATCGAATCGAGCTTAACTAGTATGACATTCGATCCATCTACATTATTCGCAGTTTTCTTTTACGGTTTCGCTGGTTTACTGGTGATTTCAGCATTGCGCGTGATTACAGCACGTAACCCAGTGCACGCTGCACTGTTCCTCGTATGGGCTTTTTTCTGTGCATCTGGTATCTGGATGCTCCTTAAAGCAGAATTCTTGAGTCTGGCCTTAATTTTGGTTTATGTCGGCGCTGTAATGGTTCTCTTCTTATTCGTTGTGATGATGTTGGATTTAGAGCATCTACGTCGAGATTTCAAAAAATTCTTACCTGTTGCATTTTTAATGGGCGCAGTGATTGTGTTGGAGTTATCCATCGTCATCATTCGTAGCTTTATTGGTACCAACGCACCAGTTCAACCAATGCCGGAAGAGGTAATGGCAAACAATACTCAAGCTTTGGGCATGTTGATCTTTGTAGACTATGTTTATGCCTTTGAGGTGGCTGGTGTGATCTTGTTGGTGGCCATCATTGCTGCTGTTGCCTTGACATTGCGCAATCGGAAAGACTCAAAATCTCAGAATATCCATGAGCAAGTAAATGTGGTTGCTGCAGATCGTATGCGCATTGTGAAGATGGGTTCAGATATGGCTGCAAAGCAAGATACAAGAGGAGAGAAAGAATGAATATTACTCTCGCCCATTATTTAGTGCTTGGTGCTATTTTGTTCGCCACCAGTGTGATTGGTATTTTCTTAAATCGTAAGAATGTCATCGTTCTGCTCATGGCAATTGAGTTGATGCTCTTGTCGGTAAACATGAACTTTGTTGCCTTCTCTCATTATTTGGGTGATATGGCAGGTCAAGTATTCGTATTCTTTATTTTGACTGTGGCAGCTGCTGAGGCAGCTATCGGTTTGGCAATTTTGGTTGTGCTCTTCCGTAAGGTAGACACCATTAATGCCGAAGATCTTGACCACCTAAAAGGCTAGTCATGCAATTGACCTTAAATATCCCTGTTCTCTGTGCAATTCCGTTGGCGCCATTAGTTGGCTCAATGATTGCTGGCTTTTTTGGCACCAAATTAGGCGGTAACCGCATTGGACATGGCGCCAGTCAATTTGTGACTATCTTGGGTGTCACGATTGCTTTTGTTTTGTCATGCAATGTTCTTGTTCAGGTAATGGATGGCTTCTATTTCAACGGAACCGTTTATCGCTGGATGCAGTTGGGCGAACTCAATTTGGATATTGGCTTTCTAATTGATCCGTTAACGGCAACCATGATGTGTGTTGTGACCTTCGTGTCATTGATGGTTCACATCTACACCATTGGCTATATGCATGGGGAAGAGGGCTATAACCGCTTCTTCTCATACATCTCACTCTTTACTTTTGCCATGCTGATGCTCGTAATGAGCAACAACCTCTTGCAGCTTTTCTTTGGCTGGGAAGCGGTGGGTGTAGTTTCTTATTTGCTGATTGGCTTTTACTTTGAACGTCAATCTGCGGTATTTGCCAATATGAAGGCTTTCCTAGTTAACCGCGTCGGTGACTTTGGCTTCATTCTGGGCATTGGTATTTTGCTTGCCAGCACTGGTTCAATGCAATATGACGTGATCTTTGCGCAGAACTCTGCTTTAGCAGCACAAACATTGCCTGGCACAAGCTGGAACCTCATGACGGTTGCCTGCATTTGCTTGTTCATTGGCGCAATGGGTAAGTCTGCACAGTTTCCGCTTCACGTTTGGTTGCCTGACTCGATGGAAGGTCCAACACCGATTTCTGCATTGATTCACGCTGCAACGATGGTTACCGCAGGCATCTTTATGGTGTCACGCATGTCTCCACTGTTTGAGCTTTCAGATGCGGCGTTGAGCTTTATCTTGGTTATCGGCTCTATTACTGCGCTCTTTATGGGGTTCCTTGGCATCGTCCAGAACGATATCAAGCGTGTAGTTGCTTACTCAACCTTGTCCCAGTTGGGTTATATGACTGTTGCATTGGGTGTTTCTGCTTACCCAGTAGCAATTTTCCATTTGATGACCCATGCATTCTTTAAAGCTCTGTTGTTCCTAGCTGCAGGTAGCGTAATTTTGGGTATGCACCACGAGCAAGATACGCGTAAGATGGGCGGCCTCTGGAAATATATGCCAGTTACCTGCCTCATGATGCTGCTTGGTAATTTGGCGCTAGTTGGAACGCCATTCTTTTCAGGTTTCTATTCAAAAGATTCCATCATCGAAGCTGTTGCTGCAAGCCATATTCCAGGTTCTGGATTTGCCTACTTTGCCGTGATGGCCAGTGTATTTGTAACTGCTTTGTATTCCTTCCGTCTCTACTTCTATGTATTCCACGGAAAAGCGCGCTGGGGTCATGCTGACTCACATGCCCACGACCATCATGGATTGGCTCCAGGTCAAAAGCCGCACGAATCCCCATTCGTGGTGACATTGCCTTTAATCCTTTTGGTTATTCCTTCAGTCATCATTGGTTTCTACACAATCTCACCATTGTTGTTCGGTACATACTTTGGCGATTCCATCTTTATTGATCTGGCTCGTCACCCAGTCATGAAAGAGTTGGAAGATGAGTTCCACGGTCCTGTAGCAACGGCGATTCATGCGTTCACATCACCGGTATTGCTGTTGGTCGTTCTTGGTGTATTAACTGCTGCAGTTGGTTATCTATGGGCACCTAAATTGCCAGCAAAGGTTGCAGAGACTTTTGCGCCAATCAAGAAATTATTTGATAACAAGTACTACCTTGATGAATTAAATCAAGCAGTATTTGCAAAGGGGCTCATCTGGATTGGCAGCTTCTTATGGCATCGTGGTGATCAAAAGGTTATCGATGGATTCTTTGTTAACGGCAGTGCGTACTCTGTAGGTCGCTTTGCTGGAGCTATTCGCCATTTGCAATCCGGTTATCTCTATCACTACGCATTTGCAATGATTGCTGGCTTGGCGATTTTGCTGGCTTGGGTTTTGTATGCTTACCTGCCTTTTGTTCGCTAGGCCTTTGTTACTTAAGTAGCCACTATGATTCTTTCTTACGCAATTTGGACTCCGATTCTCTTTGGACTCATTATTCTGTTTTATGGGTCTGAGAAACCATCTGCCGGCGTTCGCTGGTTAGCGCTTGTTGGTGCTGTTCTTGGTTTTATTGCCACGCTTCCATTGGTAATCAATTTTGATATTGCCAATGCTGGCATGCAGTTTGTTGAGAAGGTAAGTTGGATTCCGCGCTACGATATTAACTACTATCTAGGCATCGACGGAATCTCTGTTTGGTTTATCGTCCTTACCGCTTTCATCAACATAATTGTTGTGATTGCAGCTTGGGAGGTTATTGATACCAAGGTTTCGCAGTACATGGCTTCTTTCATGATTCTCTCTGGATTGATGATCGGCGTATTTTGCGCGCTAGATGCCTTGTTGTTCTACGTATTCTTCGAGGCTACATTGATCCCGATGTACATCATTATTGGTGTATGGGGTGGTCATAACCGTATCTACGCCGCATTTAAGTTCTTCCTGTACACCTTGTTAGGTTCATTGCTAACACTGGTTGCTATGTTGTATTTGTATAACGTTACAAATACCTTCGATATTTTGGCTTGGCAGAACGCACGACTTGATATCGTTGAGCAAATCCTATTGTTCGCCGCATTCTTTATGGCGTTTGCTGTAAAGGTGCCAATGTGGCCATTGCATACATGGTTGCCTGATGTGCACGTTGAAGCGCCGACAGGCGGCTCTGTGGTTTTGGCTGCAATCATGCTCAAGCTGGGTGCCTATGGATTCTTGCGTTTCTCATTACCTATTGCCCCAGATGCTAGCCAGTATTTAGGCCCGTTTGTTATCTTCTTATCGCTTGTTGCCGTTATTTATGTTGGCGCGGTAGCTTTAGTGCAAAAAGATATGAAAAAGCTTGTAGCTTATTCATCAGTAGCACATATGGGATTTGTAACACTCGGCTTTTTCCTCTTTAGTCCATTGGGCATAGAGGGCGGCATTGTGCAGATGATTTCACACGGCTTTGTTGCCGGCGCAATGTTCTTGTCTATTGGCGTCTTGTATGACCGCATGCATACACGTCAAATTGCAGATTACGGCGGCGTGGTTCATCGCATGCCTGCATTTGCCGCATTTGCAGTATTGATGGCCATGGCTAATTGCGGCCTGCCTGCCACTTCTGGTTTCGTTGGCGAGTTTATGGTGATCTTGGCGGCAGTTGACTACGATTTCTTTATCGGTGTCCTGGCAGCCACAGCGCTGATACTTGGCGCGGCGTATTCCTTGTGGATGGTAAAGCGCGTGTTTTTCGGCGCCGTAACAAATAAGCATGTTGAGGTTCTCAAAGATCTCAATGCTCGCGAATATTTCATGATGGTGGTGTTGTCAGTTTGCGTGATGGGAATGGGTGTTTATCCGAAACCATTTACCGACATCATTCATCCTGCTGTGATTAATCTGCTACAGCACGTTGCTGTTAGCAAACTCTGAGTAAAAGCAAATGCAAGCATTCGACCTATACGCCATCCTGCCGGAACTCGTTTTACTAGTTGCTACCTGCCTATTATTGGTGGTTAGTGTTTATGTGCGCGAGAGAGTGGTATCCACTCCTGGCGTTGAACAAGATATATTCCATACCCCTCGCGGCGTTGGATTTGTATATTTTTTCTCGATCATTCTGCTGGCCTATCTTGCGCTCGCCTTCATTGGGCGCATGGGTGACGGCTCTCTAGTAGCGATGAATGGCTTATTTCAGTCAGACCCATTCTCCAATTTATTGAAAGCTTGCTCTTGCTTGGCGGTATTGATTGGCTTGATTTACTCCAAGCAATATCTCATGGATCGCGCATTATTCCGTCCAGACTTTATTGTTCTGGCTTTGCTTGCTCTGCTTGGTCAGTTTGTTTTAATTTCAGGTGCCAACCTCTTAACTTTGTACCTTGGCCTTGAATTGATGGCATTGCCAACATATGCCTTGGTTGCGATGCGCCATAGCAGCGAAAAGAGCGTAGAAGCGGGTATTAAGTATTTCATCCTTGGCGCTTTGGCATCCGGTTTCTTGTTGTACGGCGTGTCTATGCTTTATGGCGTCACTGGCTCGCTTGATCTGATTGAGATATTCAAAACAGTTGCTGATCCACGTGTAAATCACTTGGTAATGGCATTTGGTTTGGTATTTATTGTTGCTGGCTTAGCGTTTAAGCTAGGTGTCGTACCTTTCCATATGTGGGTGCCAGACGTCTATCAAGGCGCCCCTACAGCTGTTACTTTGATGATTGCTGCCGCACCTAAGCTGGCTGCTTTTGCCTTGTTATTCCGTCTGCTCGTAAATACTTTGTTGCCATTGATGGGTGATTGGCAACCAATGTTGGTATTGCTGGCTTTGTTATCTCTAGTGGTTGGTAACGTTACTGCGATTGCGCAAACCAATGTGAAGCGTATGTTGGCCTATTCAGCTATCGCGCAAATGGGCTTTGTTTTACTGGGTATGTTGTCGGTATTTGATGATCACGCATTTAGCGCATCCATGTTCTATGCGATCACCTATGTTTTGACAACATTAGGTACGTTCGGTTTATTGATGGTTTTATCTCGCAAGGGTTATGACTGTGAAACGCTGGATGGCTTAAAAGGCCTTAATAAGAAGCACCCCTGGTTTGCATTTATCGGCTTGGTGATGATGTTCTCATTGGCTGGTATTCCGCCGACAGTTGGATTTGCAGCTAAATTAGGTGTACTTGAGGCTTTAGTTGATGCGGAGCATACCTTCTTGGCAATCATTGCAGTGATTGCATCCTTGATTGGCGCTTTCTACTATCTTCGTGTTGTGAAGGTCATGTATTTTGATGAGCCTGAACACGAGATCACTGTTTCTGGATCGGGTTTTGCTAAAGGCATCCTAGGCCTAAACAGCATTCTGGTTCTGGTGATTGGCATTGTTCCCGCCGGCTTAATGAGTCTATGCTTGGATGCAATGCGTCGCACATTACTAGGTTCCTAAGGACTGCGGTAACAGTATATAAAGGCTCCTAAGTGGAGTCTTTATTATTTGTGACATCGTAATGACACTTATTTTTTATAAGATAAATCATCCTACTTTTAAAGAGATATTTGATGGCTGAAAAAACATTTGAAGATTTGCCGGCGGGTGACCAGCACTTAAGAGAAGAGCGTATCTCTGGAGAAGATATTTACGGCGGCATCTTTTTACACATGAAGCGCGATACAGTTTCATTGCCTGATGGACAAGAAGCCACGCGAGAGTATTTAACGCATCCCGGAGCCGTTGCTATTGTCGCAATCTTAGATGATGGCAGGGTTCTTTTAGAGCGCCAATATCGCTATCCAATCGCTAAGGCATGCATTGAGATACCCGCAGGAAAGTTAGAGGTTGGTGAGGATCATTTGTTGTGTGCCCAACGTGAGCTCGAGGAGGAGACTGGCTATACCACTGAAAAGTGGAGCTATATACGTCGCATTCATCCTGTAATTTCATATTCAACAGAGTTAATTGATATCTACTTGGCTGAAGACTTGGTTCCCGGAAAAAGTCATCTGGATGATGAAGAGTTTTTAGACGTATTTGCGGCCCCACTTGAGCGGCTAATATCCTGGGTCGAAGAGGGTGAGATTACCGACGTAAAAACCACGATATCCGCCTATTGGTTGGACCGCTATCGTCGTGGATTGGTGGCGCCAACCCCAATTAAATAGGTGAAGGTTAATCCCGATTAAAATAGGGCTATTGAATTTAATGATTTTGCCCACATATATACGTTTTATGAAAGTTTATAACCTCGCTTGCCCTCTAGATCATCGTTTTGAGGGATGGTTTGCCTCAGAGCAGGACTGTCTTGATCAACAAGATAGCGGAATGCTTGCTTGCCCAGTATGTGACAGTACTGAAATCACGCGCATGCCGTCAGCGCCACATATTGCAAAATCTAGCAGCTCTACCGAGCTGACTGTTTCTAAGGCGGATATGGGCAGCATCAGCGGTGATGTTGTTGCACTTACAGGCAATGACCATTCTCAACTAGAGGCTCAGGTTCAGGCTGCTTTTCTCAAAGGTATGCGTGACTTGATGGGCAAATCAGAAGATGTTGGCACTGCATTTGCTGAAGAAGCTAGAAAAATTCATTACAAAGAATCCCCGGAAAGAAGTATCCGCGGTCAAACTACTTTGGATGAGGCAGAAGCGCTTCAGGATGAGGGTATTGAAGTGATGGCGATGCCCATGATGCCGGCGCTAAAAAATACCCTTCAATAGGGCCCCTTGTATCAATACCTCTTCGGGAGGGCAAAAAATAGCGATCCGTAGATCGCTATTTTTGTATCAAGCCAATATTACTTAGAGGTTGGTATCACAAACTCTGCGCCCTTAGCAATGCTCTCGGGCCAGCGCTGCATTACGCTCTTCTGCTTGGTATAGAAGCGAACACCTTCTTTACCGTACGCATGCATATCGCCAAAGAGTGATTTCTTCCAGCCGCCAAATCCGTGCCAAGCCATTGGCACAGGAATAGGTACGTTAATACCAACCATGCCTACTTGAACGCGACGAGCAAACTCGCGGGCAATATTACCGTCACTTGTAAAGCAAGCAACACCATTGCCGTATTCACAAGAATTCACGAGATTCAAAGCCTCAGTAAAGTTGGCAACGCGTAAGCAAGACAGAGCTGGTCCAAAGATTTCTTCGAGATAGATCTTCATATCTGGAGTAACGCCATCGAATAGGGTGCCGCCCAAGAAGAATCCATTTTCACAGCTAGGCACTTTTACTTTTAGTCCGCGGCCATCAACCAAGAGTTTTGCTCCTGATGCAACGCCGTTATCAATGTAACCAGTGATGCGCTCTAAAGCAGCCTTTGTAATTTGTAACGATTGGGCCCATTTCAGCATCCAATTCCATGCCATTTTTTACTTTGAGTGTTTTGGTGCGCTCAATCAGTTTTGGCATAATTTTTTCAGCAACATCGCCTACTAGTACTGCAACTGAAATTGCCATGCAGCGCTCGCCGGCAGAACGATAAGCGGCACCCACCAAAGCATCGATGGCTTTATCTATGTCGGCATCAGGCATGATGACCATGTGATTCTTGGCGCCGCCCAATGCTTGCGAGCGTTTGCCAAAATGGGCGCAACGTTCGTAGATGTAGTTTGCAATAGGAGTTGATCCAACAAAGCTAATTGCTTTTACGTCTGGATTTTCAATCAAGGCATCAACAGCTTCTTTATCGCCTTGCACCACATTAAATACGCCATCCGGAAGACCGGCTTCTTTTAAGAGTTTGGCCATAAACAATGATGCGGATGGGTCGGTAGGACTGGGCTTGAGGATGAAGGTATTGCCGCAGGCAATTGCCATTGGGAACATCCACATAGGAACCATGACGGGGAAGTTAAATGGCGTGATGCCTGCAACTACACCTAAAGGCTGGCGCATAACCCAGTTGTCAATGTCAGTTGAAACTTGCTCTGTGTACTCGCCTTTGAGCAATTCCGGAATGCCGGTGGCAAATTCAACGATTTCAATCCCTCGAGTAACTTCGCCTTGTGCGCCAGTAAATACTTTGCCATGCTCAGCGGTAATGATCGCGGCAAGCTCATCACGGTTAGCGTTGAGCAATTCGAGATATTTGAACATGATACGAGCGCGACGTAGGGGGCTTGTCTGGCTCCAGCTCTCAAAAGCCTTCTGAGCTACAGCTACAGCAGCAACGACATCCTTGCGGCTTGCTAGGGCAACGCGACGGGCTACAGTACAGTGCCTTTGGCTGGGTTATAGACATCCGCAAAGCGTCCATCTTTTGGGTTTAGTACAGCGCCGCCAACGTAGTGGCCAATATCTTCTTTGGATTCAAAGGCTTGAGGTGCGTTCATAGTCTCTTAATTTGAGTGGTTTGTATCGATAAATGTCAAAAAAAACCGATCAACCTAGTGGTCTGCACGACTTCGCTGTCTCGTTTATTCTGCTTTTTAAGTATTCTATCGCTTAACGGTATTTTTCGTATTTTTGACCCCTTTTTGGGACTTTTAAGGCATTTCATGAGTCTCCTCTTTTCAAGCTATACCCTCAATTCTCCGCGTGACCCCTTGGGGCTGGCAAACCGCATTGTGATTGCCACAATGTGCCAATATTCGGCAAATAATGGCGAGGCGACTGACTGGCATTTAATGCATTGGGGTAATTTATTGAATGGTGGGGCCGCTTTATTCATTATTGAGGCTACAGGCGTTACCCCTGAGGCTCGTATTACAACCCGCCTGTTTAGGCTTATGGGATTGACCGCACTGAGGCCGCCTTCGCCTACAACACCTGTGTTTATCCAATTGGCACATGCAGGGCGCAAGGCTTCAAGTGCAACCCCTTGGGATGGTGGACAGTTATTACCGGCTGAACAAGGCGGTTGGGAAACTTTAGCGCCTTCAGCCATTCCTCAGCTTGACGGTGAACGCTTGCCACACGAACTTACCAAAGACCAATTGCAGGGAATCATCGATGCATTTGTTACGGCAGCCATTCGTACTGAACGAATTGGTATTGATGGAATAGAGCTACATGGAGCGCATGGCTACTTATTGCATCAATTTTTATCGCCTATAGCCAATCAAAGAACCGATGAATATGGCGACTCCTTCGAAAACCGCATTCGCTTTCCGCTTGAGCTCTTTGCAGCGGTACGCAAAGCCTATCAAGGTGTTTTGGGCATTCGAATTTCAGCAAGCGATTGGATAGAGGGGGCTGGACCCCTGAAGAAACTGCGCAATTTGCGCAAATGT
Source organism: Polynucleobacter necessarius (assembly GCF_900096755.1). Taxonomy (NCBI): domain Bacteria; kingdom Pseudomonadati; phylum Pseudomonadota; class Betaproteobacteria; order Burkholderiales; family Burkholderiaceae; genus Polynucleobacter; species Polynucleobacter necessarius. The sequence goes on along the minus strand of NZ_LT615227.1, from coordinate 1,578,992 downwards.
TAAAACCTCTCGGATGCGACTTTGTTCATATATCTTCAGGCGGTATATCTCCTAAGCAAAAAATAGCTATTGGACCTAACTACCAGGTTCCTTTTGCAAAGATTGTGAAAGACCAATCAGGTTTGCCAACTATGACGGTTGGATTAATTACGGACCCACATCAGGCTGAAGAAATTTTGCAGCATGGTGATGCAGATTTAATCGCATTGGCCAGAGCATTTCTTTATAAGCCACGTTGGGCCTGGGAAGCTGCCGCAGCTTTAGATGGTAATGTCGTTGGTAATGAGCGTTATTGGCGCTGCCTACCCAGAGAAGCGCAAGCTGTATTTGGAAGCGTTAAAGTTGGGCAAAGATAAATTACAAATAACTAAAAAAATATACAGGAGCCTTGAATGAAAAAACTTCACCTTTCGCATAAGCTAGTAGTTGGCTTTGGCTTTGGCTTTGGCTTTGCCTTTGCTGCGTGCACTCAAATCCTAAGCGCACAAACCTATCCAGATAAGCCCATTACTTTGGTAGCTCCTAATCCACCAGGTGGTTTGGTTGATACCTCAGCGCGACTATTAAGCGAGCCTTTATCCAGGGTAATTGGTCAGACAGTTGTGGTTGATAACAAGCCTGGCGCTAGTGGCAATATTGCTTATCAGTATGTTGCCAATGCCAAGCCTGATGGCTACACGTTGTTAATTTCTTATTCTGGTTATCACGTAGGAAATCCAGCCTTAATGGATAAACTTCCTTGGGATCCGATTAAAGATTTTTCACCAATTGCGTTATTAACTGTCTCTACTAATGTCATCGCTGTTCATCCATCCGTGCCAGTGAATAATTTAAAAGAGTTTATTGCGTATGCAAAAGCTAACCCAGGGAAACTTAATTACGCCTCCCAGGGCAACGGTTCTGTATCGCATATTGGTACCGAGATGTTTAAGCAAACCACTGGCGTTGACATGGCGCACGTTCCTTACAAAGGATCCGGCCCAGTAATTCAAGACGTACTAGCTGGTCAGGTGCAGGTATTTATCAGTACACCACCATCACTCATGCAGCATGTGCAAAGCGGTAAGCTAAAAGGGCTTGCGGTGACAGGTAAAAACCGTCATCCAGGCACGCCGAACGTACCTACAACGGCGGAAGCTGGCTTACCCTCATTTCAACTAGAGTCTTGGGCGGCATTATTCGCGCCTGCTGGTACGCCGGCTCCAATCGTGAATAAATTGACGGCTTCTGTAAAGAAGAGTTTGGCCTTGCCTGAGATTAAAGAACGTGCGGATGCCGCTGGCGTAGAGTTGCGTTACCTCACTCCTGCAGCCACTGATGCTCTTGTGAAAAAAGAGCTGCCTTATTGGAACAAGGCAATTAAATCCGCAAACATTACTTTGGATTAAAACTTTTAAGCCTGATCTCGTAAAACGGGGTCAGGCAATGCCTTGGCAAAAGCTCTTGCTACGCTGAGCAACAAATGATCTTTACCAGGGCCCGCTATTAGTTGTACGCCAACAGGTAAACCATTTGGGCCGCTTGTGACATTAATATTAATGCAAGGCAGCCCCAATAAGGTCCAGCCTCTACAAAAAATAGGGTCTCCAGTGCCTTCTTTAATTAAGGGCGCTTGGTGCTATGAGGATATCTACTTGATTGTCGAATAAGTCTTTAATCGATGTCTTTGTAGTGTTGGCAACAATGATGTCAGAGGCATATTGCAAATACGCAATCTCAGCACCGTCATCAAGTTGCTTTAAAAGTAGAGCGCTTAACTTTTTAGGATAGTGAATTCTTTCGAATGTTAGTCTGCGAGACATTTCGGAAAGCATGATGCGTGCTTGAACTTGTTCGATCTCATTGCAAGCATTCGGCAGGGTTAGGTCAAGGACGGAACCTTTGCATAATGATTCAGCTGCATGTCGAGCAACAGCTAAAGCGGTGCTAGTCTCTTTGTACGCTTGTGACCATGATGATGTTTTGCAGATAGCAATTCGGGGTTTATTGTGCAGCTCTTGCACTTTGGCCATTTCATAATCGCCACTCATGGCTGCTACCCCAAGGGCAACATCCTCAACCGTTCTGCCAAAACACCCCATTGTGTCTAATGACACCGAGAGGCTTTTTACACCCGCGATGCTGATCTTTCCAAAGCTAGGTTTAAAGCCAACAACACCGCAAAAAGAGGCGGGGCGAATAATCGAACCAGCCGTTTGACTTGCTGCCGGTAGCAAGGAGAACCATGAAGTCCGCTACAGCAGCAGCTGATCCGCTGGATGAGCCGCCAGGCGTAAAGGAAGAATCATGAGGGTTGGTGGTCTGGGCGGGTTTAAAAGAGGTAAATTCTGTCGTCTTGGTTTTGCCTAGAATGATTCCGCCTATTTGCCGCATTAATGCAATGGATACAGCGTCCGTTTCTGGGTAGTGATTTGCGTATATAGGGGACCCATAGGCCGTTGGGAGGTCAAAGGTGTCATACAGATCCTTAACGCCAATAGGAAGACCGTGTAATAGGCCTTTTACAGCACCTTTATCCAGCGTTTTAGCTCGAGATAAGGTGTTCTCCTTGCTAAGGCTTGTCCAGGCTCTCTTTTTGCCCTATACGGTCTAAGCAGGAGAGCAGGAGGTCGGAGGCCTTGATTTCCCTTTTGGATAGGGCGTGAACGGCTTGGGTTGGGTAGCGCTGAGGCTCTCTAGGTCTTTCATCAGTCCATTCTACTGATGGTGGCGTATGATCGCAATTTACCGTTTTACGTCTTAAACCTGCATTTAAAGAGAAGCAATATGAAGCAACACACAGTACGTGAAGCCTGGCTAGAGGACGCCGTCAGACATCTAGAGCCAGTATTTTCAAAAGCCGGTTATGCCATCCCACCAGTGAGAGTTTCATGTGGTTTCCCTGCTTCCAGTAGCCCTAGAACTACCTTGGGCCAATGCTGGCCTAGGGAGCGCTCAGGCGGTGGTGTAAATGAGATATTTATCTCGCCAAAATTAGATGAGCCAGTGCAATTGCTCGATACCCTGGTGCATGAGTTATGCCATGCGGTTGATGATTGTTTTAGCGGCCATGGTGAAGATTTCAAAGGCATCGCTCAAACGGTGGGTCTTGAGGGTCCAGCAAGAATGGCTCATGCGACTGAAGAGCTGACAGTCAAACTGATGATGATTAGTCAAGAGTTAGGGCCTTATCCACATCAGGCTATTGTTTTTCCCCCTCCTAGGCCGAGTAATGCCAGTCGAAGTAAGGCTAAATGCGGCCAGTGCGGCTACGAAGTGACCTTGCTTAAAAAGTGGGCCAGTTATGGCGCACCAATTTGCCCAAAAGATAATGTTCGGATGCAAGAAGCCGTACCCGAGACGATTGAGAACACCGCAGAGCATGATAGCGAGTCTGTTAAGGGTGCAAGACCTGCTCCCGATGAGATCCGCAGGGCAATTAGCTAGTTTTAATATTAGTAAAATAGCATTTCAATAACAACAAACATTCAATAGAGACAACTTTCCTATGAACGCCAAAAAAATATTTAAAAATCCGAAGATCGCCGTGGTACCAGGTGATGGCATTGGCAAAGAAGTGATGCCTGAAGGTCTGCGCGCACTAGAAGCAGCCAACCGTAAATTTAATATTGGAATGCAGTTCGATCATTTTGATTTTGCGAGCTGTGATTACTACCTAAAGCACGGCAAGATGATGCCGGATGATTGGTTCGATACCCTGATGAAATACGACGCCATCTTCTTTGGCGCTGTTGGAATGCCGAATATTCTTCCTGATCACGTTTCTTTGTGGGGGAGCTTGATTCAGTTCCGCCGTGGATTTGATCAGTATGTGAACCTTCGGTCCCGTGCGTTTGCTTCCGGGAGTTCCATGTCCATTGGCTAATCGCAAGCCTGGTGATATTGACTTCTTTGTGGATCGCGAGAATACAGAAGGTGAATACTCTAGCGTTGGCGGAAAAATGTTCCCAGATACTGACCGTGAGTTTGTGATTCAGGAATCCATCTTCACTCGACAAGGTGTAGATAGTATTTTGCAATACGCTTTTGATTTAGCCCAGAGTCGCCCCAAGAAGCACCTCACTTCTGCCACCAAATCCAATGGTATTGCGATTACCATGCCATATTGGGATGAGCGTGTTGAGGCGATGTCTAAAAAGTACGCAGATGTTAAGATGGATAAATATCACATCGATATTTTGGCTGCCCATTTTGTAATGAATCCTGACCGCTTTGATGTTGTTGTTGCAAGTAACTTATTTGGCGACATTCTTTCGGACTTGGGTCCAGCCTGTACTGGAACGATCGCCGTTGTGCCATCTCATCTGGAAGCATTAATCCTGAGGGCAAGTTTCCATCACTCTTTAAGCCTGTCCATGGGTCTGACCCTGATATATATGGCAAGATGATTGCCAACCCAATTGGCCAGATTTGGAGTGGGGCGATGATGCTTGATCACCTTGGCTATCCAGAAGCAGGCGCAGCAATATTCTCTGCTATTGAAAAAGTCTTGGCTTCAGGTCCCGGTCATTCACCATTAACCCCTGATTTAGGTGGCACTGCAAAAACGGATGATTTAGGCAAGGCAATCGCCGCAGCCGCTTGACGCATTCATCATGGCGCAACCATATGCTCCTTTACTCCAACAGATGCTATTGGAGTTCCAGAACCAGCGCCATGATTCAGCAGAGCGAATTGCTCAATCCATCCTTCGTATAAATCCGAAGGATGGTGTCGCTCTCCAGGTGCTTGGTTTGGTTTTGGCAATGCAGAGCCGGTTTCTTGAGGCTGTAGCGCCTCTTTCCAAGGCCGCATCTCTTGACAGCAAAGACCCAGAGCTACTTGCTAATTTAGCAAGGGCTCAATATAGCGCCAAGTTGTATTTTGAAGCTACCCAGACTTTCGAAAAGCTTAATAGATTTATACCGAATAATCCGCAAATTTTGTTAGATAAAGGCACTGCTCACGCAAAACTTCGTCAGTACGAGCAAGCTGCATTTTGCTATGACAAGGTTATTGAGTTAAGTCCTGATTATTTTCTCGCGTGGTCCAATCGCGGAAATTTATTAGCAGACTTAGGTTTTCCAGCAAAGGCGATTGAGTGCTATGAAACCGCACTTCAATTTAATCCTAGCTATCCCGAGACATGGACGAACTATGGCAATGCTTTATATGACCTTGGAAGGCTGGAAGAGGCAAGATTAGCGCATGAAAAAGCGCTAACAATCGACCCCAACTATGGTGAGGCATGGTCAAACCATGGCAATGTTTTATTAGACTTGAAGCTAGTCGACGAAGCTTTCATTAGTTACAAGAAGGCATATAGCATTCTTCCTGAGCTTCCGCTTTTAAAAGGTCAACTAATTAACTTCTATGGAAGCCTTTGTGACTGGCGGGATAGGGATGCATTGGTTGAGGTGGTATTGCATGAGATTTCTCAAGCGAAGCCTGCCTGCCATCCATTTGCCCTACTTCAAACTAGCGCTTCGCCGTCGGATCAAAAACAGAATGCTGAAATTTTTACCAAATTTCGTATCCCAATCTTAAATGATGAACTTCCGAAGCCAGTACCTTTAGCTAAAAAAGACAAAATTAGGATAGGGTATTTTTCTACCGACTTCATGGACCATCCAGTGGGCATGCTGATGGAGAATCTACTTCGCCTACACAATAGATCGCAGTTTGAGATTTATGGATTCTTTTTAAATAAGAAGGTTGGAGACGCTACTGAGCAACGTTTAACCCAGTTATTTGATAAGTCTTTTGATCTTTTTGGCATTAATGATGCTGACGCTCAAAAATTATCCATAGAACAAAATCTAGATATTGCAATTGATCTTAATGGACATACCTCTGGAGCAAGAATGGGCATATTCGCAAGAAAGATTGCGCCCATTCAAATCTGCTATTTGGGCTTTGCCGGTACAACTGGTGCAGATTTTTACCAGTACTTGATTGCCGATCGCATTGCAATCCCACCAGAGGATCAGAAATTTTATAGCGAACAAATAGCCTATCTACCGAACTCCTTCTTTCCTGCGGATACCCTGATTGCTCGAGAAGATTTTGGTGTCTTGCCAAGTCGCTTATCTCAAGGGCTTCCAGAGTCAGGCTTTGTTTTTTCTTGTTTCAATAACTCTTACAAAATAACTCCTGACATTTTTGACATTTGGATGAATCTTTTGAATGCTGTCCCTGAGAGTATTTTATGGCTCTCCAAGCCTTCGGATGGTGCAATGGAAAACTTAAAAAAAGAAGCTTTGGCTAGAGGCGTTGACTCATCTAGATTGATATTTGCCATACGCGAACCGACCAGAAAAGGTCATCTCAGTAGACTGCGCTTGGCTGATTTATTTTTGGATACCGCTTTCTTCAATGCGCATACAACGGCTGCTGATGCCTTATGGGCTGGCGTGCCAGTCCTAACTATTCGTGGGAATACTTTTGCTAGCAGGGTGGCTTCAAGCATGCTTACAGCACTGGACATGGATGAGATGATCGTCAATTCAAAAGAGGGGTACTTCAATAAGGCTCTAGATTTGGCGACTCATCAAGATAAGATTACCCAAGTGAAGGAAAAGCAGGAAGTTAATCGCTCAAATACAGCACTGTTTGATACAAAACAGTATGTAAAGGATATTGAAGACCTATATTCAAATGCCGTAAATAAACGGCTCTAGCTACTGGTAGCCGAGAGCCATACAGCATCTTTTTTTGCGGACTTAGTTATTTCGGCCAAGATTTTTTCATGCGCTTGTAGATCATCGGTGTTGGCGCTTAAAACTTTCAGGGTCGTTGGCAATGCTCTACTGTGGCCAGTAGAATCTGCTCCAACCGTATAGTCAATGAGATCAATGGAGAGATCCTCTTGGCCCCTAGTCATTGCTACATAGACTTCGGCCAGCAATTGGGCATCCAAAAGCGCGCCGTGCAAGGTGCGGTGTTTACTGCTGATTGAAAAACGCTCGCACAATGCATCTAGCGAATTTCGCTTACCAGGGAACATTTGGCGTGCATCAAGCAGAGTGTCGGTTACCTTGGACGCAAGATTTCTGAAAGGAGGGCGCTTGAGTAGGGCAAACTCATTATCTAAGAAGCCCAAGTCAAAGGCTGCGTTATGAATCACAATTTCTGCGCCATCTACAAATTCGATTAATTGCTCAACAATATTTGCAAAAACAGGTTTATCAGATAAAAATTCTCTTGATAGACCGTGAACTGCAAATGCTCCCGCATCAATATCACGCTCGGGATTAATGTAGTAATGAAAAGTTCGGTCGGTTAAGCGTCGGCCAACCATCTCCACGCAACCGATTTCGATAATGCGATCGCCAGTAGCGGGGTTAAGTCCCGTGGTTTCGGTATCGAGAATTACTTGACGCATTAGGTTCCCTCTAGAACGGACGCTGGAATATCCTTGGGACCATTACCCGCGTATTTATCTAAATACAGATAAATAACCGGGGTAACAAATTGGGAGAAGATGAGACCACCGGCAACGCTAATACCCAATGGCTGACGTAATTCAGCGCCAGCCCCCAAACCAAATGCAATAGGGAGGGCACCCATTAATGCAGCAAAGGTGGTCATCATAATAGGGCGGAATCGCAAGATGCATGCTTCACGAATGGCTTTTTCTGGAGTCATGCCTTGGTTGCGTTGCGCATCCAATGCGAAGTCAATCATTAAGATTGCATTCTTTTTCACAATACCAATCAACAGCAAAATACCAATCGACGCAATGATGGTGAGCTCAAAGCCAAAGATGCGTAGCGCAAGAATGGCTCCAATAGCAGCCGATGGCAATCCCGCAAGAATGGTGAGAGGGTGAATATAGCTCTCGTATAAAACCCCCAACAGAATATAAATAACACCAAGTGCCGAGGGGATCAAAATTAGTTGACCGGATTGGTTACCCTTAAATACGGCAGCATCACCACCATAGCTCGTAATGATAGAGGGTGGTAAATCAATTGCTTTAGTAAAGGATTCAATTTGTTTTGTTGCATCACCAAGGAAGACGTCTGGTGCTAAGTTAAATGAAAGTGTTACAGCCGGAATTTGTCCTTGATGGTTTACGGCTGTTGGGCCTACGGTTCTCGTAAAGCTTGCCAGACTAGAGAGGGGGATCAGCTTGTCAGTAGCGCGACCGCGCACAAAGATCTTGTTCAGGTCGGCTTCATACTGTCGATCTTCGACCGCACCCTCAAGGATGACGTAATAAGTATTCACCGGCGTATAGATGGTGGAGACTTGCTTTTCACCAAATGTAGCGTAAAGGGCTGTTCTAATATCCGCAATACTGACGCCAGCACTGGCAGCCTTTTCTCTGTCAATATTAATTTTGACGTTAAGCCCCTTTAATTGAGAATCGCTGGTCACATCCCTGAATATTGGATCGGCACGCATCTTTTGCATGAGCTTATCTGCCCATTCATTAACGCCCTCAAACCCGACGCTCTGAAGCGTAAATTGATATCGGTTCTTACTGCTTTTTCCACCAAGTTGTAAGTTTTGAACGGGGCGCATATAAACCTGCAACCCAGGAATTTCTTTAAATTTGGTTCGCAAGCCTTCCATGATCTTCGCCATCTTTGCGCGATCACCCTTTGGCTTGAGGATGATGAAGATGCGTCCCGTGTTGTAGCCTGAGCTTGCGCCGCCACCGATGACGGAAATTGAGCTGGCTACGTTCGGGTCGGTATTAACCAATTCAGCGGCTTGATCTTGAAGTGCCAGCATCGCTCTAAATGAAATATCTTCAGAGGCTTCAGTGGTAGCTAGAATTTGCCCAATATCTTCTTCTGGGAAAAAACCTTTAGGGCTCATTACAAAAAGAACCACCGTGATAACGAAGGTAGACAAGGCACCCCAAAGAACCTTTTTACGGTTTCTTAAAGCAAGGTCAAGGTAGTGAATATAGGTTTTAAGCATCCAATCAAAAAAGCGATCAAACTTTTTGTTGATGGCATATTCTTTTGCATGCTCTCCAGGTTTTGGTAGGAAGCGGCTGCAGAGCATTGGCACAACCGTTAATGAAACTACTGCTGAAGCCAGAATAGAGAGAGAAGCAACTACTGCGAATTCTCTAAAGAGAAGTCCAATTGGTCCCGGCATAAAGAACAAAGGGATGAATACAGCTACTAATGAGATCGAGATAGAAATAATAGTAAAGCCCACTTCTTTGCTGCCTTTGAGTGAAGCCTTCAGTGGATCCATGCCTTGCTCGATGTAACGCATGATGTTTTCAAGAACCACAATTGCATCATCGACTACCAGACCAACGGCCAAGGTAATACCCAACAAGGAAATGTTATCTAAGCTATACCCCATAAAGTAGAGTAAAAAGAATGCGCCAATTAATGAGATTGGAAGGCTGATCGACGGAATGATGGTTGCTGAAATGTGCTTTAGGAATAGGAAGATCACGAGAACCACAAGCAGCACTGTTAGGGCCAACGTCAGATTCACATCATGGATTGCCTCAATGATCGATAGCGATCGATCATTTAAGAGCTGCAAACGAATGGATTCTGGCATTTGCTTTTGAAGCTGTGGCAAAAGCTGCTTCACAGCCTTAACCACTTCAACAGTATTCGCGCCAGGCTGGCGAAGAACGGCAACGGCAATAGAGCGTTCGCCATTTGAGCTTGCAAGGGTTTTGACATCCTCATAACTCTCAATTACATCAGCGACATCTTTTAAGTAGATCGGCAAGCCATTCTTTTGGCTAACAATCAAATTTGCAAATTCTTCGGGTCTAACTAATTGAGGATTTGCATAAATGGTGATTGCTTGACGTGGACCATCGAGAACACCGACTCGACTATTGGAGTTAGCCTTATTAATTGCAATCGCAATATCATCAACAGTGAGATTGCGGTTAGCTAAAGCATCGGGATGAACACGTACGCGAACTGCATAACGCTTTGCTCCATAAACCAGAACCTGTGCAACGCCACTAATCGTAGATAAGTTTGGCGATACTAAGTTTTCCGCATACTGGTTAATGTCCGAGAGGCTGATGGACGGAGAGCTCATCCGCACCACGAGTACGGGTGTGTCGGAAGGGTTGATCTTGCGATATGACGGTGGAACAGTCATCTCAATCGGTAAGCGTTTTTGTGCACGCAATAAGGCGGCCTGTACATCCACAGCTGCCTTATCAATATCACGATCGTTATTGAACTCTAAGGTGATGCTTGTGCTGCCTAATGAGTTCGTAGAGCTGATAACGGTAATACCGTCAATAGTTGAAAACTCTTTTTCTAAAGGAAGCGCCACGGCGGAGGCCATGTTTTCTGGCGAGGCACCCGGTAAAGATGCGCTTACAGAAATTACCGGCGTATTAAAACTAGGTAGGGCTGCAACAGGAATTTTTACATAGGCAACAGCACCTGCAACAACGGTTGCTATTGAAAGCAATACCGTCATCACGGGACGCCGAATACATAATTCGGAGAGCGTCATTTTTTATCTGTTGCTGAAGGGGTTGTTGGAGTAGCGGCAGCTTGGGCAGGGGCAGGCGTAGCAGTAGGTGTCACTTTAGCTTCGCGGACTTTGCTTCCAGGTCGCAAGTTTTGCTTTCCTTCAACCACCACTCTATCTCCCCCCTCAATACCCGTAACCACGGTTGTGCCTTGATATTCGTAAACTACCTTAATGGGCTTTGATACTGCCTTACCATCTTTATCGACAACGTAAACCAACTTCCCTCGCGGATTAATGACAACGGATTGAGAGGGAATTGATAGTGCGTCTTTTAGTGTATTGGCAACTAAAGAGGCGTGGGCAAACTGACCAGGCAATAAAGTTTTATCTTCATTTGGGATTTGAGCTTTTACTCGAACCGCGGCAATAGAAGGATCTACTTGGTTATCAATTACAAGGACCTTACCTTCATAGCTTCTTTTGCCGCTATCACCAAAATTGACTTTAACGGTCATCGCTTCCCAATCAAGCTGATTCTCCAGCATGATTGGGATGTCTTTTTCGGGGATAACGAATTGAACATTGATTGGGTTCAGTTGAGTGATGGTCACCATCGATCCGACGCTAGAAGTTGCAGTTGAGCTAGTTGCTGTCGTTACAACGTTGCTTGCTTGAACCAGAGAGCCGGGGAAGACGTTCACGATACCGGCGCGTCCATCGATCGGCGATTTAATGTAATCAAAAGACAGTTGAACCTCCGCAGAGCGCGCGGCTGCTTGGGCTGATTTAGCGTTGGCAGAAGAGGTTTCGAGCCCAGCCTTGGAGTAAAGTTTTTGGCTACCAACTCTTTGGCGCGTAAGTATTGTTTTTGAGCATCGCCTGCCAAAGCTTTTAATTTTTCGTAATTCGCCTTGTCGTTGCGATCATCAAGCGTAAATAGTAGATCGCCTGCCTTTACCTCTTGCCCATCCTTGACGTTAACTTTGGCAACAGTATTCGTAACCATGGGGCGTATATCTACAATGCTGCTGGAAACAATAGTGCCCGTTGCTTCAATAATGAGTGGAATATCTTTTTTCTCAACAACGATGGAAGTGATGGTTACCGGACCGCCAGATTTTTCAGATGCAGGGAAAAAGTAATCGTATGTCTTGGAGCCAGCATATAGAACAATTAAAACCAACAGAATGCGCCATTTGAATTTAATCGCAAAACTTTTGACTGTTGGGTAATCCAATTGCTTTAACTTGTTGAGTTTTGGCGCATGCTTTTGCCAAAGAGAGTGCAAACGGGTTTTCCCGGCATTTTTTAACCCAACTACTTTTGCAGCCGCTTTATCGAGAGAAGATTCTATTTTTGACACAGTCTCGTTTTCTTAGTTTTTATGGTTTAAATGCCATTTCTAGCCTATTTGCAGCATAGGCATTCTCTCATAATAGAGCCATAAAAGCGTACGGTGGAGCGCTATTACCCCTAAGGCAAAAACTCTTCGACGCCTTTATTGGCGAGCTGATCGGCCAGTTCATTTCCTGGGTGGCCGTTATGCCCCTTGACCCAATGCCATGAGATATCGTGCCCAGGCAGGAGGGAGTCCAATTCTTGCCATAAATCTGCATTTTTTACTGGCTCTTTGCTGGCCGTCTTCCAACCCCGTTTTTTCCAGCCTTCAAGCCATTCTGTAACACCTTTTTGAACATACTGGGAATCTGTCCATAGCTCTACAGAGCTGCGTTGTTTTAAGACTCTTAGGGCGAAGATCGCCGCGCAAATCTCCATACGGTTATTCGTGGTGAGTTTTTCGCCCCCATGAATATGCTTTTCATGGCCTCCTGACCTGAGTACCGCCCCCCAGCCTCCGGGCCCAGGGTTGCCCTTGCATGCGCCATCGGTATAAATCACGATATGGGGTATTTGCGGGTGGTGGTCAGTGTTTTTTGAGTGCGGCATACGTTTAATTTACTGGGTCTTGGGTTTGTTTGATCTTATTGCGCTCTGCAGCAGGGGTTAAATTAGGTACAACCGGTACCCGAACAGGCGCTATTTGACCTATGAGCCTAAGCCCCTTGTGGCGTTTTATGGCTGAAACTACAAAGACTGCACCAAAAATAGGCCACCAACGATTACCCATGGGCTCTAAAAAATCCATTCGTGACATGGCAGATTGGCCATGAAGGGGAAATTTGTAGCAACCAAAATGGCCTCGATCCAGAGAAAAATTAAGCAATTGGAGCCAATCTTTAATACGTATAAGACTAATAAATTGTCCATCGCGCGGTAGGTAGGGGTTCCCAATTAACCTGCTGAGATACTGCCTAGCACCCCATAAGCTTGCGGGATTAAATCCCGAGATTACTAATCTACCCTCGGGTCGTAAAACACGATCTACTTCACGCAATATTTGATGTGGATCAGCTGCAAATTCAAGAACATGGGGGAGTACCACCAAATCCAAACTTTTTGATGCAAAGGGAAGCTCGGCTGCTTCGCCCTGCATTAAATACCAATTAAACCGACGTGCATGTTCGCGACCGTCATTCGAGTGAGACAGCAGGACCTGCAAAGGCATCCGGTTTTCAGTCAATGTATTGATTTGGGGTAGCCCGATTTGAACTGCATGAAATCCAAATACATCAGCCACAATCTGATCAAAGCATCTTTGCTCCCAGCCCAAAACGTACTTACCTGGGGGTGATTGGAGCCATTTCTCCCAGGAGCTCCATGGGGGTGCAGGCATCTGAGAAGGGATAGGTGGGGTTGGTATCATCGGTCTATGGATAAGAATACTTTATTGCAGGTCTGGCCTATACCCGCTTTTGATGACAATTACATTTGGCGCATCCACGATGGAAGCGCTGCTTTAGTTGTTGACCCAGGAGACGCGGGTCCAGTTTTAAAGTATCTGGAGCGTAACAAATTAAGCTTAAGCGGCATTCTGATCACCCATCATCATGCAGATCATACTGGCGGAATATTGAATCTACTGGAGGCCTTGGGTTCAGATCTTCCAGTGTATGGGCCCGTAGGAGATGGCATACCCGGTAGAGCAGTAGTTGCAATGCAGGATGACAAGATTGAAATTCCATCTCCACGCATCAGCCTCAAGGTTATTGAAGTTCCAGGCCACACACTGACCCATATTGCTTATTTTGCGAATATGCAGGCAAACGTTGTTGAGCCAATGCTTTTCTGTGGCGATACATTATTCGCTTCAGGATGCGGTCGACTTTTCGAAGGGACCCCAACTCAAATGTCAGAGTCATTGGGTAAGTTTGCTTCGTTGCCCAAAAATACTTTGGTGTATTGCACCCATGAATACACCTTATCCAATATTCGATTTGCCTTAGCGGTTGAGCCGAACAATTTAAATCTGATTTCTTGGTCTGATAGAGCCCATTCTTTACGTAATCAAAAGTTACCTACTTTGCCAACAACGATTGGCCAAGAGCTGCAGGTCAATCCATTTATGCGCTGTGATCAGCCTGAGGTTATTGCAATGGCTAAAGAGGTTTCTGGGCAAGATCAATTGCCAACCACTGCGCACGTATTGGCTGTCATTCGCGCCTGGAAAGATCGCTTCTAATGCGTTTAGTATTTGCGGCAATTTGCCTTGCCGTATTTCTCTCGGGTTGCGCTAGCTCAGGCGACTGGTCTTCGGATACGCCAACGAGACCCAACCCCAAATCATCTAAGGCAGCACGGGTTAATCTAAAGAATCAATCTGTTAGTAAGCTCTACGCGCCGTCTGATAATTTATGGCTACGTATTCGGGATGGCTTTCAGATGGAGCCAATGAATACGCCTTTAGAGATAGAGCAGGTTCGTTGGTTGGCAGCTCGCCCTGATTATGTTCATCGCTCAATGGAGCGATCATCACGCTACCTTTTTTACATAATTCAAGAGGTCAACGCACGCAATATGCCGACAGAAATTGCTCTGCTTCCTTTTGTTGAGAGTGCATTTGTAACCAATGTCAAATCCAGTGCAAAAGCAGTGGGTCTGTGGCAATTTATGCCTGCCACGGGCAAGGATTTTCGTCTGACGCAGAATGTTTTTCGGGATGAAAGGCGAGACGTCATTCAGTCTACAGATGCAGCCTTAGATTACTTGCAGCGCCTAAATAATCAATTCGGTAGCTGGGAATTGGCTCTAGCTGCATACAACTGGGGCGCCGGAAATATCACCAAGGCTCAAAAGCGCAATGCTGCCGCAGGCCTACCGGTTGATTACGAAAGTCTTACTTTGCCGCGCGAGACACGAAATTATGTTCCTAAGCTAATGGCATATCGCCAAATTGTTCTTGATCCCCAAGCATATGGAATTGTTCTTCCAGAACTTGAGAATCACCCATACTTTGTGGCAATCGATGTTGGCAGTGATATTGACGTTGCCTTAGTGATTAAATTGGCCGAGATACCCGCAGATGAATTTCAAAATCTTAACCCTTCATTTAATAAGCCGGTCATCTTAAGCAATGCTAATCAGCAAATCTTGCTGCCTTTTGCACATGCTGAAATCTTCCAGGCAAATCTCAAGCAATACAACAAACCACTTTCGTCTTGGACTGCCGTGCAAATCTCCAAAACAGAAAGTGTTGATCAAGCAGCCAAAACCTTAGGTGTAGATGTCGATACGCTAAGGGAAATCAATGGCATTCCAAAAGGAATGAGAATTCGTGCTGGCTCAACGGTTTTGATACCGAAAACTAGTCGCCGACCAGGCGATGTTTCAATATCCATGGCAGAAAATGCGAGCCTCAGTCTAGAAAGGCCTCAGCCCCCTCCAGTTAAGTGCCCAAAACCGGTTAAAGGAGCAAAGCCGGTCAAGTGCACACCATCGAATAGCGGCAAAACTGCCGAAAAAGGTGGTTCTAAGGGTAATTCTTCCGGAAAAAATGCTGTATCTCAGCATAAATCCGCATCGACAGGGCTTGCAAAATCTGCGAAAAATGCTAGTTCAGCCACCTCAGGCAGCAAAGGGGGGGTGAGCAAAAGCCAGTAATTTGAGTGACTTTTTTAAAGAAATTAGGTTGACCATGTCCTATAAAGCACATCACGAACGCTCAATTAAAGACCCAGATGGATTTTGGGGTGAGCAAGCGCAATTGATTCACTGGGAAAAACCATTCAACAAAGTTCTAAATTACGATAATCCGCCATTTGCAAAATGGTTTGAGGGTGGCTTAACGAATCTTTGCTTTAACGCAGTAGATCGCCACCTAAAAGATCGCGCCGATCAAATCGCTCTTGTAACCGTTTCCACAGAAACCAATCAAGAGAAGGCATACACATTTAAAGAGTTGTACGAAGAAGTCAATCGTATGGCTGCTATCTATAAAGCAAACGGCGTCAAGAAGGGTGATCGTGTACTGATCTACATGCCAATGATCGCCGAGGCATGTTTTGCAATGCTTGCCTGTGCCCGTAGTATTGGCGCTATTCACTCCGTTGTGTTCGGTGGCTTCGCATCACACAGTCTTGCATCACGTATTGATGATACCAAGCCAAAGCTGATTGTGACTGCTGAGGCTGGTGCTCGCGGTGGTAAAGCAGTCCCTTACAAGCCTTTACTTGACGAAGCAATTTCATTAGCCGAATACAAACCTGAAAAGGTATTGATTGTGAATCGGGGTTTAACTGAATTCACAACCGTAGCTGATCGCGATTTAGATTACGCAAGTGAGCGTCAAAAGCACCTCAATGATGTTGTGCCGGTTGTTGAGTGGGTTGATGCAACGCATCCATCCTATATTTTGTATACCTCCGGCACAACAGGAAAGCCTAAGGGTGTTCAGCGTGATACGGGTGGTTACGCAGTGGCGCTTGCAGCATCAATGAAGCACATCTTCACCGGTAACCCTGGTGAGACTATGTTCTGTACATCAGATATCGGTTGGGTTGTTGGTCACAGCTACATTATTTATGCACCTTTGCTCTCGGGCATGGCAACCATCATGTGTGAAGGTACGCCATTGCGTCCTGATGCTGGCATTTGGTGGGAGTTGGTAGATAAGTACAAAGTGTCAGTCATGTTCTCTGCTCCTACTGCAGTGCGCGTTCTCAAAAAACAAGATCCCGCATCCTTAACAAAGTATGACCTTTCTAAATTGCGCGCTTTGTTCTTAGCTGGTGAACCGCTGGATGAGCCAACAGCAAGCTGGATTCATGGCGCCATTAATAAGTCGATTGTCGATAACTATTGGCAGACAGAAACAGGCTGGCCAATACTAGCTATTCAACGCGGTGTGGAAGTAATGCCTCACAAGTTTGGCTCACCAGGCGTTCCTTCATTTGGTTACAACATGAAGTTGCTTGATGATGTGACCTCTGAAGAGTTGGGTCCCGATCAAAAAGGTGTGATTGCAATTGAAGGCCCATTACCTCCGGGTTGTATGCAAACTGTTTGGGGTGACGATAAGCGCTTTATCAGCACCTATTGGGAAGCGATTCCTGGCAAGTTGATTTATTCAACCTTTGACTGGGGCATCAAAGATAAAGACGGTTACTTCTTTATCTTGGGCCGAACAGACGATGTGATTAACGTTGCTGGACATCGTCTTGGTACACGTGAAATTGAAGAGAGTATTTCTAGCCACTCAAATGTTTCAGAAGTTGCCGTGGTGGGTATAGAAGACAAACTAAAGGAACAGGCTGCGATTGCATTCGTGATCCCTAAAGATTCTTCAAATACCGCCACTTTAGAGGCGGAGTGCATGAAGACTGTAGATTCCACTTTGGGTGCGATCGCTCGCCCTGGACGCGTATATATCGTCACAGCTTTGCCTAAGACCCGCTCCGGCAAGATTGTGCGTCGTGCGCTCCAGGCCGTTGCTGAGGGCCGTGATCCTGGTGATATCAGCACCATGGACGATCAGTCTGTATTGGCTCAAATCAAGACGATTATTGAGCAAAGCGCCAAGGCCAAAAAAACCGGTAATTTTGGCCAAAAGGCTCTCCTAGCTTTATTGCTGGGGGAGCTTTTTTGCTTCCAAAGCCCCATTTGGCTTGGTATTCAAGGGTTTACGAGCAAAAATGGTATGATTGCAAGGTTCGAAACTAATTAAATACCCTAGCGCTTAAAGACACTCACCTCCCGCAAAAACATCCTCGGGTTAGTCTTTTTGAGGGTTTTGAGCGTCGGATGGAGCAGGGACTGGAGATGGTTTGTCACCCTTGCTTCCTTCTTTTCCTCCCGCCGTGTTGGCTTTAGCCGACGGTACCTTATTTCCCGGATTTAGTATTGACGCCCCAGGCGAAACTACCGGCGAAGTCGTTTTCAATACCGCATTGACTGGATACCAAGAGATCATTACTGATCCTAGTTATTCACGCCAAATCGTGACATTGACTTACCCGCACATTGGTAATGTAGGCGTAAATGCTCAGGATGCTGAGTCTGATCAGATACACGCTGCTGGCTTGGTTGTAAAAGACCTTCCAAAGCGCGTATCTAACTTCCGCTCCGAGGGCTCCCTAGATGATTACCTCGCAAAAGCAGGTGTTTTAGGCATTGCTGGAATTGATACTCGCAAACTCACCAGAATATTGCGCGATAAGGGCGCTCAATCCGGCTCTATCGTTGCCGGAAAAATCGGCGATGACTATGAGTCTTTAGGTAAAAAGGCCTTAGAGCTTGCTAAGGCATTTCCTGGAATGGCTGGATTAGACCTTGCAAAGGTCGTTACCACCAAGAAAGCTTACGAATGGCGTGAGGGCGAATGGGATCTGCATGGTCCTAACGGCAAGCCTGCTTACAGAACATTGGATACAAGCAAACCAGTTAAAAAAGTTGTTGCTTATGACTTTGGTGTAAAGCGCAACATTTTGCGCATGCTTACCGAGCGCGGTTGCCAGCTAACGGTTGTCCCTGCACAAACCAGTGCAGCTGAAGTTTTAGCTATGAATCCAGATGGCGTGTTTTTCTCAAATGGACCTGGCGATCCTGGTCCTTGTGATTACGCTATTACTGCCGCCAAGGAAATTATTGAGAAGGGCGTTCCAACATTTGGCATCTGCTTGGGCCATCAAATTATGGGTCTGGCTGCTGGCGCAAAAACTTTGAAGATGAAGTTTGGTCATCACGGCGCTAATCACCCTGTAAAAGATTTGGATACTGGTCGCGTAGCTATTACTTCACAAAACCATGGTTTTGCAGTTGACGCTAATACCTTGCATGCCAATATTCGTGTAACGCACGTTTCTTTATTCGATGGATCTTTACAGGGTCTGGCTTGGAACGACAAGCCAGCACTGTGCTTCCAAGGACATCCTGAGGCTTCACCTGGTCCTCATGACATTGCCTATTTATTTGATCGTTTTGTGGAGCTCATGAATGCTGCCAGCAAGAAGCAGGGCAAATAATGCCTAAGCGTAGCGACATTAAGAGCATCTTAATTATTGGTGCTGGCCCAATTGTGATTGGTCAGGCTTGTGAGTTCGACTACTCAGGCGCACAAGCTTGCAAGGCATTGCGTGACGAAGGCTACAAAGTTATTTTGGTGAACAGCAATCCTGCAACCATCATGACTGACCCTGAAATGGCTGATGTGACTTACATCGAGCCAATTACTTGGGAAGTGGTTGAACGCATTATTGCTACCGAAAAACCGGATGCGATTTTGCCAACCATGGGCGGACAGACTGCGCTGAATTGTGCGCTAGACCTCCATCGTCATGGTGTTTTAGAAAAATACGGTTGCGAATTGATTGGCGCATTGCCAGAAGCAATTGATAAGGCTGAAGATCGTCAGAAATTTAAAGAGGCGATGACCAAAATTGGTCTAGGCTCGGCTAAATCGGGCATTGCTCACTCAATGGATGAGGCGCATGAGGTGCAGCAGCGCATTCAGCAGGAAACCGGTAGTTCAGGCTTCCCAGTAGTGATTCGCCCTTCATTCACCATGGGTGGATCAGGCGGTGGTATTGCATACAACCGTGAAGAGTTTGAAGAGATTTGTAAACGCGGCCTAGATTTGTCACCAACTCGCGAGCTCTTGATTGAAGAATCTCTTTTGGGTTGGAAAGAGTTTGAAATGGAAGTGGTGCGTGATCGCAATGACAATTGCATCATCGTTTGCTCTATTGAAAACTTAGACCCAATGGGAGTGCATACCGGTGACTCCATTACCGTAGCTCCCGCACAGACTTTGACGGATAAAGAGTATCAAATCATGCGTAATGCATCGATTGCTGTTCTTAGAGAGATCGGCGTAGATACCGGCGGTTCTAACGTTCAGTTCTCCATCAATCCAGTTGATGGCCGCATGATCGTGATTGAAATGAATCCACGCGTTTCACGTTCATCAGCTCTGGCTTCCAAGGCAACAGGCTTCCCAATTGCGAAGATTGCAGCCAAGCTTGCCGTCGGTTACACATTGGACGAATTAAAGAATGACATTACTAGTGGTGCAACACCTGAATCATTTGAGCCTTCAATTGACTATGTCGTAACCAAGATTCCTCGCTTTGCATTTGAGAAATTCCCGCAAGCAGATTCACGCTTAACGACGCAAATGAAATCCGTTGGCGAAGTGATGGCGATTGGCAGAACCTTCCAAGAGTCTTTCCAAAAAGCCCTTCGTGGCTTAGAGGTTGGAGTTGACGGTCTTGATGAAGTTTCTACGGATCTCGATGACATCATTAATGAGATTAACGAGCCGGGACCAGATCGCATCTGGTATCTGGCTGATGCTTTCCGTATGGGCATGGGCCTTGATGAGATTTATGCCGAAACTAAAGTGGATCCTTGGTTTCTCGAGCAGATTGAAGAGCTTATTACGATTGAGTCCGAACTTAAGCAGCGCAAAATTGATAGCCTGACTGCGCCTGAGTTGCGCTTTGTAAAACAAAAGGGCTTCTCAGATCGTCGCCTAGCTAAATTACTCGGTATTGACCCGGCATCTGTGCGTGCCGCACGTCATCGCCTTAAGGTTGTTCCGGTTTATAAGCGTGTTGATACCTGTGCGGCTGAGTTCTCAACAAATACTGCGTACCTGTATTCAACTTATGAAGCTGAGCATGGCGAGT
Organism: Polynucleobacter necessarius; assembly: GCF_900096755.1. Lineage (NCBI taxonomy): Bacteria > Pseudomonadati > Pseudomonadota > Betaproteobacteria > Burkholderiales > Burkholderiaceae > Polynucleobacter > Polynucleobacter necessarius. Next base: position 1,558,560 of record NZ_LT615227.1, on the reverse strand, counting down.
GCGAATCGCAGCCGACCAATAAAGAAAAGATCATGGTTCTGGGCGGTGGCCCAAATCGTATTGGCCAAGGCATTGAGTTTGATTACTGCTGCGTACATGCTGCCTTGGCAATGCGTGATGATGGCTATGAAACCATCATGGTCAATTGCAACCCTGAGACTGTTTCTACCGACTACGATACTTCTGATCGTCTTTACTTTGAGCCCCTTACTTTAGAAGATGTGCTCGAGATTGTCGCCAAAGAGAAGCCTAAAGGCGTTATCGTTCAGTACGGCGGCCAAACACCTTTGAAATTGGCATTAGATCTAGAGCGCAATGGCGTCCCAATCATCGGAACTTCGCCTGACATGATCGACGCTGCGGAAGATCGTGAGCGCTTCCAAAAATTATTACAAGAGCTTGGTCTGCGTCAACCGCCTAACCGTACGGCTCGCACTGAAGAAGAAGCCCTCAAGCTCGCCGAAGAAATTGGTTACCCACTAGTAGTAAGGCCTTCCTATGTTTTAGGTGGTCGAGCTATGGAGATCGTTCATGATGGCCGCGATCTCGAGCGTTATATGCGCGAGGCTGTAAAGGTCTCCCATGATTCGTCAGTTCTTTTGGATCGCTTCCTCAATGATGCTATTGAGTGTGACGTTGACTGCATTAGCGATGGTGAAAAAGTGTTCATTGGTGGTGTGATGGAGCATATTGAGCAGGCTGGCGTTCACTCAGGTGACTCAGCATGTTCGTTGCCGCCATATTCATTATCCGATGCGACAGTTGAAGAGATTAAGCGTCAAACAGCTGCCATGGCTAAAGGCCTGAACGTAGTTGGTTTGATGAACGTCCAATTTGCTATTCAAAATGTGGATGGCAAGGACGTAATCTACGTTCTTGAAGTCAATCCACGTGCATCACGTACCGTTCCATTTGTTTCTAAAGCCACTGGACTGCAGCTCGCGAAGATTGCTGCTCGTTGCATGGTCGGTCAAACTTTAGCGCAACAGGACATCAAGTCAGAAGTGAAGCCTCCATACTTCTCTGTTAAAGAAGCGGTGTTCCCATTTAATAAGTTCCCAGGCATTGATCCAATTCTTGGACCTGAAATGCGATCCACTGGTGAAGTCATGGGTGTTGGCAAAACATTTGGCGAAGCTTTATTTAAATCCCAATTAGGTGCTGGCATTAAATTACCTAAGAGCGGGACTGTTCTTTTAACCGTCAAAGATGGCGACAAGCCGAAGGCAATTGAAGTTGCTAAGCTACTACATCAGCTTGGTTTCCCAATGGTTGCTACGAAGGGTACTGCTGCAGCTATTGAAGCTGCTGGTTTACCGGTTCGCGTAGTGAATAAAGTAAAAGATGGTCGTCCGCATATTGTGGATTTCATTAAGAACAGGGAAATTTCGCTGGTATTTACCACGGTGGATGAGACTCGGACTGCTATTGCTGATTCCCGATCAATTCGTACCAGCGCTCAGGCCAATGGCGTGACCTACTACACGACAATTAGTGCGGCAAGGGCTGTTATGGATGGATTGCTTGCCTCGCAAAATGGCAAGCTAGAGTCGCTTGAGGTCTATTCATTACAAAACTTACATCGGGAACTTATTTAATCTAAAATTCATTTTTAGATGCGTAATTTTGCGCAAGAATTTAAGTTAGGTGAGTAGCATGAGCATAATTCCAATTACCAAGCGTGGTGCAGAACTCCTCAAAGAGGAGCTGCATCGCCTCAAGCAGGTAGAGCGTCCTTCAGTCATTAATGCTATTTCTGAGGCCCGCGCTCAAGGCGATCTCTCCGAGAATGCCGAGTATGACGCCGCTAAAGAAAAGCAGGGATTCATTGAAGGGCGCATTCAGGAGTTGGAAGGCAAGCTCTCTGCAGCCCAAATTATTGATCCTGCATCGCTTGATGTGACTGGACGAGTGGTGTTTGGTGCTACTGTTGACTTGGAAGACCTTGAAGACGGTACAAAGCTTACTTATCAAATCGTTGGTGATGATGAGGCAGATATCGCCTTGAATAAGATCTCGATTAGCTCCCCAATTGCCCGCGCATTAATTAGCAAAGAAGAGGGTGATGTAGTGGCTGTTCAGGCTCCAGGCGGTAATCGCGAAGTAGAAATCTTGGCGGTACGTTACGTCTAATGCGTACTGGACAAACCCAGAGATTATTTAGCCTTCTATCAGGACTCTGGGTCGGAAGCTTCATCACAATAGGATTTCTAGTCGTACCTGTACTGTTCTCATCTCTAGGTGACAGGCAGATTGCCGGAATGGTTGCCGCAAAACTTTTTGAGCTTACCGCCTACTCAGGCGTTGTAATGAGCGTCATTTTGATGGTGATGGCGAACTATCTCGTCAGAGAAAATTTAAACTCCTACCGCATCACACGATGGATTTTACTTGGCATGCTGATATGCGCTATTGGCGCTGCTTTTGTCATCATTCCCTGGATGAACTCTCTACGGGATCAAGCTCTTTACTTGGGCCTGTCAGTGCGTGAATCAACGAATGCAACTTTATTTAGTCGCCTTCATAGCGCCTCAAGCAGCTTATTTATGATTCAAGCCATACTTGGCCTTTTTCTCGTTTGGCGGGCAACAAAAAACGCCGACTAGCGGCGCTTTTTCATTCAGCGTTACGCTTAAGAGCCCAAAGATTTCTTCTTGGTGCTGCTCATTCTGACTTTACGTTTCTTAATTGGAGCGGGAGCAGCTACCGCCTTTCTATAACCAGGGGATGACCAGCCGATTTTTGACTCCGCAGCCTCTGAACGCAAAACACGTTTCTTAGGCGTTGCGGATTTAACTGCTGCGGCTCGCGCAAATGGTGAAGCATTAGATGCAGAGCGTCGATCAGATCTTTCTGAGGTGCTGGTGCGAACACCTGTTTTTGTCACAGTACGATTAGGCTGTCTTTTTGTGCGCGGAGCTTGCAAAGATTTTTTAGTTTGTTTGCTGGAGCGACCAAGATTGCTAAAGGCCTCATCGATCACATCTTTTGGCTTCCAGAGAACAAGCAACTTACCAATGTGCTGAACAGGAGCGGCATCTAGTTTGTCGCAGAGCTCTTCATAGATAGCGACGCGAGCCTCACGATCATCACCAAAAACGCGAATCTTAATTAACCCATGATGATTAATAGCCAATTTAGCTTCTTTGATTACGGCAGGTGTTAAACCATCTCCGCCAACCATCACTACAGGACTTAAGTCATGAGCATCGGCTTTAAGGGATTTACGTTGTGCGGGGGTAAGAATGAGTGCAGTCATGGGCTCGATGATAGAGCATTCGTTGCCAAAATCAGCCTATTCAGTCGAATTTGCGGGTATTTTTCTCAATTCCTTTTGCTTTAGAGGGCGGAAACCAGGAAAATGGAACTCGAAAGTGTGGGTGAGTTGTGGCAAAGAATAAATTTAATAAAAGTTGGTTGCAGGATCATTTAACTGATCCGTACGTAAAGATGGCTCAGAAAGAGGGCTATCGCGCGCGAGCTGTTTACAAGCTCAGCGAAATCGACGAGGAGGATCACCTCATTAAAGCGGGTATGGCCATTGTGGACTTGGGGAGCGCTCCAGGAAGCTGGTCTCAATATGCCCGCAATCGTTTAACTGAGCTTGGTAAAAGCAACCCAAAGATTGAATCTGGTAAGCCTGATGGTCAGATTATTGCTATTGATATTCTGCCAATGGAAGATATTGCAGACGTAAGCTTTATCCAGGGAGACTTTAGAGAAGATGAAGGTCTTGCCGCTCTTGAGGCGCTATTGCCCAAGGAAGCAGAAGGTAAAGTAGATTTGGTGCTATCTGATATGGCTCCAAATCTTTCTGGAGTGGGTGTGGCAGATGCAGCCAGAATGGCCTTTTTGGCAGAAATCGCCCTTAATTTTGCTGTGGCACATCTCAAACCAGAGGGCGCATTGCTGATTAAGTGCTTCAATGGCAGTGGCTATAGTCAAATTGTTGAGTCCTTCAAGAAGGTCTTTAAGACGGTTGCTTCCAGAAAGCCGAAGGCCTCCAGGGCCCGTTCATCAGAGATATTCTTATTAGGCAGAAATCTAAAGCCGCCAAAATAAGCTCTCTACCGCCTCAATAACCCTTAATTTATAGGGTTTTATTAAATAACTATCCCATTAGCCCTTGAAAAAGGGCGGTAGTAGAATCAAATACATAGGTAGCGATTCGCTTTAACTCCTGGGTTAATCCAGAAAAGGACTCATTTTGAACAGCAATATGTTCCAAAAAATCGGTGTATGGCTCATTGTGGGCTTGGTGCTTTTTACTGTCTTTAAACAGTTTGATAAGCCCAAGGACCAAAATCAGGTCACGTATTCCCAATTCATGGATGACGCGAAAGCGGGAAAAGTAAAGCGCGTTGATGTGCAAGGCCACACTTTGCAAGTGACTCCGGCTGATGGCAATAAATATTCCATTATTTCTCCGGGCGATATTTGGATGGTTGGTGATCTCATGAAGTATGGCGTCCAAGTAACCGGCAAAGCAGATGATGAGCCAAATATGTTGGTATCAGCTTTGTACTATCTCGGCCCAACTTTATTAATTATTGGCTTCTGGTTTTTTATGATGCGCCAAATGCAAGGTGGCGGCAAAGGTGGAGCATTCTCCTTTGGTAAATCCAAAGCGCGTTTGATTGATGAAAATAGCAACACCGTAACTTTTGCTGACGTCGCTGGATGTGACGAGGCAAAGGAAGAGGTTTTCGAGTTAGTTGATTTCCTTAAAGACCCTCAGAAGTTTCAAAAACTGGGCGGCCGTATTCCGCACGGTGTATTGCTTGTTGGCCCTCCGGGTACAGGTAAGACCCTGTTGGCGCGTGCCATTGCAGGCGAAGCGAAGGTACCATTTTTCTCAATTTCGGGATCAGATTTCGTCGAAATGTTTGTTGGTGTTGGCGCATCACGTGTACGTGATATGTTTGAAAACGCCAAGAAGAATTCTCCTTGCATCATCTTTATTGATGAGATTGATGCTGTTGGTCGTCATCGTGGCGCAGGAATGGGTGGTGGCAATGATGAGCGCGAGCAAACACTTAATCAAATGCTTGTTGAGATGGACGGCTTCGAAAGCAATAGCGGCGTAATCGTTGTTGCAGCCACAAATCGCTCTGATGTTTTGGATAAAGCCTTATTACGCCCTGGACGATTTGATCGTCAAGTACACGTAGGTTTGCCCGATATCCGCGGACGTGAGCAGATTTTGCAAGTGCATATGCGCAAAGTTCCTATTGATCCTGATGTCAATGCCGCCGTTTTGGCTCGTGGCACGCCTGGATTCTCTGGTGCTGACTTAGCAAATTTAGTAAACGAAGCTGCATTGTTTGCTGCACGTCGCAACAAGCGCTCAGTTGACATGAAAGACTTTGAGGATGCAAAAGACAAGATTTATATGGGCCCTGAGCGCAAGTCTGCCGTTATGCGCGAAGAAGAGCGTCGTAATACTGCTTATCACGAGTCTGGGCATGCGGTTGTGGCAAAGGTACTTCCTAAAGCCGATCCTGTTCATAAAGTTACCATCATGCCGCGTGGTATGGCTTTAGGTGTGACATGGCAATTGCCAGAGTTTGACCGCGTCAATCTTTATAAAGATCGCATGCTAGAAGAGTTGGCTATTTTGTTTGGCGGTCGTGCAGCTGAAGAAGTTTTTCTCAACAGCATGAGTACTGGTGCTTCAAATGATTTTGAGCGTGCTACAAAAATGGCGCGTGATATGGTGACGCGTTATGGCATGAGTGATAGTTTAGGTACGATGGTCTACGTTGATACCGAGTCTGAAAGTATCTTCGGTCGCAACAGCACCAAAACCGTTTCTGAATTAACTCAACAGAAGGTTGATGCTGAAATTCGTACCTTAATTGATAGTCAATACGCATTGGCGCGCTCTATCTTGGAGCAAAATCGCGACAAAGTTGAAGCAATGGTTGCCGCTTTGTTGGAATGGGAGACCATCGATGCTGAGCAGATTAATGACATCATGGAAGGTCGACCACCTCGCGCACCTCTGCCGCCACCGGCTACTCAGTTTGGCAATTCTGCTGGCGGAGCACCTGGTCCGGCTGCTGGTAGTGCGCCTGCGACTGCCTAAGTTTTATCGCCAAGCTTGGTAATTGATGCTTAAGTCAGGTATCAAAGATATGCCCACAACATGGCGTTGTGGGCGTTTTCTTTTTGACTTTGCTAAACGAAGGCGCCCTGTAGTTATGGGCATACTCAACGCCACGCCTGATTCATTTTCTGATGGTGGTCAACATCGAACTGTAAAAGATGCCATACATCATGCAGAGTTAATGATTGCTAATGGTGTTGATCTCATTGATATTGGTGGGGAATCTACAAGAAGAGCTTGATCGGGTGTTGCCAGTGATTGAAGCCTTAAAAGACTGCGGTGTGCCGCTTTCTATTGATACCTATAAAGCCGAAACAATGCGCCAAGCCCTAAAGGCGGGCATTGATTGCGTCAATGACATTTGGGCGCTTAGACAAACCGGTGCTGTAGACGCTGTACTGGAAAGTCAAAGTTGCGGCATTGTATTGATGCATATGCAACGCGATCCTCTCACGATGCAATTTAATCCTGAATACATCAATGTGATTGCTGAAGTAAAGCGGTTTCTAAAGGATCGGGCTGATCTCTTGATTTCTTCTGGCATTACAAATGATCGCATTGCTATAGATCCAGGCTTTGGTTTTGGTTTTGGTAAGAGCTTGGAGCACAACCTCAATATGTTGACTAATTTTGCTGAATTTTCATCCTTGGGGCTTCCTGTGTTGGCTGGTATCTCGCGCAAATCCATGATTGGAAAAGTAACCGGCAAGGAAACAAATGATCGTGTTGCCCCTAGCGTTGCTGCAGCCATTATGGCGTCAGACCGTGGAGCCACTATTGTGCGGGTTCACGACGTAGCCGAGACAGTTGACGCTCTAAAGCTATGGGAAGCCATTCAAGTAGATATGTCGGTCTAAGTTTTATAATTAATCCTATGAAAAAACAATACTTTGGCACCGACGGAATCCGAGGAGAGGTGGGACAATTTCCTATCGTTCCAGAATTTATGACTCGCTTGGGTTATGCGGCCGGCAAGGTATTAACACGCAATGCAAAGCCAGGCGAACGATGCAAGGTTCTGATCGGCAAAGATACCCGCGTTTCAGGATACTTGTTAGAGGCAGCATTGGAGGCGGGCTTTGCAGCTGCAGAGGTGGATGTAATGCTCTGCGGTCCTATACCAACACCAGGCGTTGCTTATCTCACGAGAGCCTTGCGCTTGTCTGCGGGGTTAGTAATTTCTGCCTCTCACAATCCTTATCAAGATAACGGTATTAAATTTTTCTCTGCAGAAGGGGATAAATTTTCAGATGATTTTGAGTTCGCCATTGAAAAAGAACTAGAAAACCCAATCGGCTGCGTAAGCTCTAAAGATTTAGGTAAAGCATTTCGCTTAGATGATGCAGCAGGTAGATATATTGAGTTTTGTAAATCTACTGTTCCTGGTCATCTCAATCTAAAGGGATTGAAGATCGTAGTTGATTGCGCTAACGGTGCCGCTTACCATACAGCCCCTCATGTGTTTCATGAGCTAGGTGCTGAAGTCATTTCAATTGGCGTTCATCCTGACGGCCGTAATATTAATGATGGCTGTGGTGCTACCGCACCTGCGGCTTTAATTGCTAAAGTTCGGGAAGTAAAAGCAGACATAGGAATAGCTTTGGATGGGGATGCTGATCGCTTGCAGATGGTTGATGCATCCGGCAGATTGTTTAATGGCGATGAGTTGCTTTATGTGTTGGCAAAAGATCGTGTTGACCGTGGCGACAAGGTTGGTGGTGTAGTTGGCACATTAATGACCAATCTGGCCGTTGAATATGCCATCAAAGAGCTCGGCATTGGATTTGAGCGTGCCAATGTTGGCGATCGCTATGTATTAGAGCTTCTCAAAAAGAATGACTGGCATGTCGGCGGAGAAGGCTCTGGTCATTTACTTTGCTTAGATCGCCATTCCACAGGTGACGGCACCATCGCAGCGCTGCAGGTGTTAACCGTTATGAGTCAATCCAAGAAGAGCCTTGCGCAACTCTTGGATGCAGTCAGCATATTTCCGCAGGTGCTTCTTAATGTAAGGTTTAAGCCTGGCTACGACTGGAAGTCTGATGAAGCGCTAAAAAAACAAATTTCTTTGGTTGAGAATAAGCTCAAAGATATCGGCAGGGTGTTAATTCGCGCCTCAGGGACTGAGCCATTGCTACGTGTGATGGTGGAGACAAAAGATGGTGATCTTGCAATGAGTGCTGCTAAAAGCATTGCAGATCTGGTGCCCACGGCTTAATCTGCCCACTACGTTTTTTTTAAAAAGCACCTCTTAATCCAATCATAAAACTTCGGCCTGGCTGTGGGGCATAGAGTCTTACAGCCATCGGCGTAGTTGCATATCGAATCTGCTCATTTAACAAATTCTTCATATTTAGATATGACTGTCCAGTTCACTTGCTGAACCCGCTCTGTATAAGAAATTCCTGCATTTAAAAGGTTATAACTAGGAGCAGGGCCTTGCTCCCAGCTTGCCAAGCGATTCTGTTGGTAACTATAGATGTAGCTTGCATTGGTGAGCCAGCCATTTTTCTGATGAGCAACCTCAGCGCCGAGTCTAGGTGCCGGCTGTAGCGGTAAGTTACCACCTGCATTAAAGCTACCCTGAGAAGCATCACCAAATAGTCTGCCACCTAAACCTTGCTCTCGCCAGTTATAAGTAATTTCGCCTTCTATACCCTTAATAGTTGCCGCCGCCTGTTGAGCGGTCACCACGCTAAATCCATCGCCTTCCTGGCCGCCATTATTAATTGCATTGCCCGTGTAATAACCATAGATGTAGTTGTTAAATCGGTTTGCATAGACACTTGCCTTGCTGCGAAAAACCCCCAATGTCTTTTGATGGTTGAACTCTAGATTATTGGATATTTCTTTATTTAAATTTGGGTTACCAATATCAAATGTGGCCGTAGATTCATGCGCGCCATAGGAATAAAGTTTTTGAGCACTGGGAGCTCGTTGCGTCACCGTATAAGCAACTCCCAAACCATGATCCCTGAAGAAATTCCACAGGCCGCCTGCAGAATAAGAGATCAGATTGAAGTTGCGATTTTGCAATGTAATTGCTGGGGTAGATGATCCTGCAGAGGTTTCTTGAGGCTGAAGGGTGGTACTGCTATTGGGATTTTGTCCAACATTGTTGTATCTCAATCCAAGGCTGCCTTGCAATGCATCCCATTTGCCTTCCTCAATCCAAAAGAGAGCATTGGAATTGGTTTTCGTAGGAGGCAAAATTGAATAGCTACCACTACCGACTTCCGTGGCGTTAAGCGATGCCGCAGTGGCCTGGGCGCCAAAGGTACCTTTCCAGCCCAATAGCGGATTGTGCGTTAGCTCAAATCGCGCCTCATTTGCCAAATTCCTCCAAAGGGATGCCGCCTCTCCGGTGTTTGCAAATTCGGTATGGGTGTAATTCGTATTTGCAGCACTGAATTTGAAGGATGAAAAGCCGGAAAACGGATCTCGAGTTTGATGTTGCAGGTCGTAGCGATTTTGCGATTGGTTGATCGATCCACCCTCTGGTGTTGGGATGCCATAGTTATTATTTAATCGCTCGACAGAGAGGCCTGTGTATTCAAAATTACCAATGTAGGAAACGCCAAACCCTACATTGTTTTGATTGCTATAGCTATTGGGTAATTTTCCGGTGTAATTGTTTCCGCCGTTTCCACTCGGTGGAACTGTCCAACCACCAATAGGCTCACCCTGTGTCTGCGTTGAACTTCCGGGAATAGAGTAGTTATTTGCATTGTTAATTGCGGTATCGACGTGCACGGCTACTGAGCCAACAGAACCATCAAGCTCTACAGATCCAGCCCGGCCATTGTTTACGGTCTCGTAGCTGGTGTTAATTGCTCCGGTAGCTCTATCTCTATCAGGCAGATTTGTCAGAATTCGATCATTTACTACGTTAACTAAGCCGCCCCGCTCGAGCCTGACCCATAGAGTAAGGCAGCTGCACCACGCAAGATTTCAACCTGGTGCGTGTTTTGCATATTGTTTCCGACAGCATGATCTTGGGAAATATTCGAGACATCACCTACTGAAAGACCATTCTGCAGAATTTGAACGCGCGATCCCTCAAGGCCGCGAATAACAGGTCGTGATGACCCTGCGCCATAGCCGGTTGCTGACACCCCCAACTCATTGGCTAAGGTGGCGCCAAGGGTGCTGCCGAGTTTATTCAATAACTCATCACCCTGAAGAATTTTTGTTGGCGTCAAAATACTTTGAGCGGCTTCTTGGCTACCGGTAGCGGTTATCTCAAGACTAGGATTTAGATCTTGCGCAACAACATAGGAGCCAAAAAGATTGGAGGCAACTAGAAAAAGTAGTTGCTGCTTCGTTACGTATTTACACTTCATTTAAAAACCTTCTTGCACTACGCCAACAAAGGGCGCATATAAATATCATTAACTAGTTATGGCAACTAGTCGCTAAGGTGATTTAAAGAAGAAGGCTGGGCGGGGCTCTTGATTGGTAAGACTTAATGCTTGCTTGAGCAATGAAAGAGGCATTTGAAAAACTGGGTTGGTGTGTAAAGGCGTTATGAACACCTCCAGCAACAGAGTCCACAGCAATGAATCCAGCCAATGTAAGCGCATCAAACAAATGACAGACATCAGAGCTGTGATTCAGCGAAGGCAGGGCGCTCTCTGTATTGAGGCTGATATTTGCTTGGCCTTGAGGCTGCGCATGAGAAATGCTGTGTGAGAACCCAATCCAGTGGGTGCCAATCAAGCAAAACAACAGCAAAAAGACTGATAGAGCAGTCCGAGTTTGCTTGGTAAATTTGCTGTAAAAATAGGCAACCATGAGGCGAATCTTACAGGATTTGCCTCATAGGACGCTCTCGGTGTAGAATATCGATTCCGTCGGAGTGTAGCGCAGCCTGGTAGCGCACCTGCTTTGGGAGCAGGGGGTCCAAGGTTCGAATCCTTGTACTCCGACCACTTTCTCTTTGTATAGCTTAAATTCCAGCATTTATCTGCCCATAGCTCAGCTGGATAGAGCAACGCCCTTCTAAGGCGTAGGTCGCACGTTCGAATCGTGCTGGGCAGGCCAAATCCTTCCTCAATTCCCACTGTTTCCCTGGTTTTTCCAAAATATACCCATAATTTATTGGGGTAATCATCAATTACGTGCATTAAAACCGCTATAGGGTTGTTAAATTTGCTATAAATACATTTGTATCAATATAAGTAAAAGTTAAAACAGGGGATTCCTTATGAAAAGCAAGAATTTAATTAACGCAGGCTTAGTAGCAGCAGGCTTGTTGTTTGGTGCATTGAATGTTCAAGCCGCTAGCCAAACGATGGACAAAATCAAGTCTTCAGGCGCCGCAACAATGGGTGTTCGTGAGTCTTCTATTCCAATGTCATACACCACTGGCGATAGCCGTTTCGATGGTTACCATGTAGAAATTTGCCGCATGATTTTGGGCGACATCAAAGATAAGCTCGGCATGAGCACTTTGCGCATCAACTATCAACCTGTGACATCACAGAATCGCGTTCCATTGGTGCAAAACGGCACAGTGGATATCGAGTGCGGTACGGCCACAAATTTCGTGAATCGCGCAAAAGACGTTGGTTTTGCAAACACGCTGTATGTTGAAGAAGTACGCATCACCGTAAAAGCAAATTCTGGCATCAACTCTATTTCTCAGTTGGCTGGCAAGAAAGTGGCTACAACTACCGGCACAACATCAGTTCAATTGTTGCGTAAGTATGAGAAGGCTAATGGCGTGAACTTTGATGAGGTATTCGGTAAAGACCATGCTGATAGCTTTTTGCTATTGGAATCAGGTCGTGCTGACGCCTTCGTAATGGATAGTTCTATTTTGGCAGGCAATATTGCTAACTCTAAGAACCCTAAGGACTACAAAATTGTTGGTGAAGTCTTGGCTACAGAGCCAATCGCCATCATGGTTCGTAAGGATGACCCTGAATTCAAAGCTGCTGTAAATGCTGCGATTGCAAAAATCGTTGCTAATGGCAACATGCCAAAGCTTTGGAACAAATGGTTCTTATCACCAATTCCACCGAAAAATATCGTAGTAGGTCTTGAGTTATCTCCAGCAACTAAAAATGCTTGGGCAAACTTGAATGACAAGCCTGCAGAAGATTACAACAAGAAATAATTCAAATCGCTGATAGATAGGTTTATATGGATTTAGGAATCTTTTGTAAAAGCACCTTAGACGGAGAAGTGGTTGATCACTGCTTCTCCGCTTTACTTGGTATTGGGCAAAATGCTGACCCCAGCTATTTAGACTGGCTGATGAAGGCATGGGGGTGGACCTTGGCTGTTGCAGGTCTTGGTTTGGCTATTGCACTCTCGCTTGGTGCCGTAATGGGAACATTGCGGACACTGCCAAACGAAACCGCACTCAATCGATTTTTAGTGCGCCTTTCCACGGCTTGGGTCGAACTCTTTAGAAATATCCCGATCTTGGTTAAGGTGTTTCTTTGGTATCACGTTATTCCGGCCTTCATTCCACCCTTAAAAGGTTTCCCCTCTTATTTGTTGGTTAGTATCGCCTTGGGATTTTTTACCTCTGTACGTATTGCAGAGCAGGTTAGGGCGGGTATTCAGTCACTTCCTTCAGGGCAAAGGGCTGCAGCTACTGCGCTTGGACTTAATACGTTTCAGAGCTACCGATACATCATCTTGCCAATGGCGTTAAGAATTGTGATTCCGCCATTGACTTCTGAGAGCATGAATCTCATCAAGAACTCTTCAGTAGCATTTGCCGTTTCCGTTCCAGAGCTCACATTATTTGCAATGCAGGCGCAAGAAGAAACTGCACATGGCGTTGAGATTTATTTAGCCGTTACATTCCTTTACGCACTTTCTGCATTCGCAGTAAATCGCGTGATGGCCTATATTGAGAAGCGCTCACGCATTCCCGGTTTTATTGTGTCGAACACTGAAGCGGCGGCCCACTAAATGACTAAATTAATGGTGTCCACATGTTGAGCCTAGACCTGAGTTTTTACAATTGGGATCTTTTTACTAACTACATTCTGAAGGGCATGCTCTTCAGCCTCCAATTAACAGTAATCGCTACAGTTGGCGGAATTGTTTTTGGAACCTTCTTGGCGCTGATGCGCTTGTCTGGCAGACCAAGCTTGGTTTATCCGGCAACTATTTACGTCAACACCATGCGATCGATTCCATTGGTTATGGTGATCTTATGGTTCTTCTTATTGATTCCAATGCTTATTGGCAGGCCTATTGGAGCTGATCTCTCGGCTACGATTACTTTTATTGCATTTGAAGGTGCATTCTTTTCTGAAATTGTGCGTGCCGGCATTCAGTCTGTTCCCAAAGGCCAGGGATACGCAGCGCAAGCTCTTGGCATGACTTACGGTCAAAACATGCGCTTCATTGTTTTGCCGCAAGCTTTTAGAAATATGATTCCGGTATTCATGACCCAAACCATCATTTTGTTTCAAGACACATCTTTGGTTTATGCAATCGGTGCGTATGACCTATTAAAAGGCTTTGAAATTGCCGGTAAGAATTATGGTCGTCCAATTGAGACTTATATCCTCGCTGCATTTGCTTATTTCATCATCTGCTTCTCGCTCTCAAAAATTATGAGAAGAGTGCAGTCCAAAGTGGCGATTATTCGCTAATTTATCTTTAATATTAGACAAGCAATTCATCATGATTGAACTTCAAAATGTCTCAAAATGGTATGGCAACTTTCAGGTTCTCACTGATTGCAGCGCTTCAATCCAAAAAGGTGAGGTAGTTGTTATTTGCGGCCCATCGGGATCCGGCAAATCTACGCTCATTAAGACAATCAATGCGCTCGAGCCATTTCAGGCTGGTGAAATTACCGTTGATGGTATTCGTCTACACGATCCAAAAACCAATCTTCCTAAGTTAAGAGCTAGGGTAGGGATGGTGTTTCAGCACTTTGAGCTATTCCCCCATTTGAGTATTACGGAAAACCTCACGCTGGCCCAAATGAAAGTATTAGGTCGCTCAGCCGATGAAGCCAAAGCGCATGGTCTAAAGTACTTAGAGCGAGTCGGCTTAATGGCTCAGAAAGATAAGTTCCCCGGTCAACTCTCTGGCGGCCAACAACAACGCGTTGCTATTGCGCGCGCATTGAGTATGGATCCGATTGTGATGCTCTTCGATGAGCCTACATCAGCGCTTGACCCAGAAATGGTAGGCGAAGTTCTAGATGTTATGGTGAAATTAGCCAATGAAGGCATGACTATGTGCTGCGTAACTCACGAAATGGGCTTTGCAAGGAAAGTCAGTAATCGCGTGATCTTCATGGATCAAGGTCGCATCATTGAAGATTGCAGCAAAGATGAGTTCTTTGGAAACCCTGATGCTAGATCACACCGCGCTAAAGATTTCCTCTCAAAAATATTGGCATACTAAAAATTCGGGCTCACCGCATGCTCTCGTCAACCAGGTTATTGATTTTGATGCTTGGTTTATTAACGCTCTCTGCATGCACTGTTGCCAAATTAGAGGCGCGACTTGAAGCCAATCCTCAGTGTAAGGATGTAATAAACCCAAAGACTGGGACCGTTATGCCTTGCCCTGGATCAGATAAATCCTTTTATCGCTCGGTTGGCCTTGAGCCGCAAAAAGTCTCTTCAGCAACTTCACCACCTAGCGTGGTTGGTGCGACAGCTGGCTCAACGCCAAACGCTGATTCAGTAATTAAATCAAATTCACCCGCTGCAGCAGCTATTGAGTCCTCGGCACGCCCGCCGGATTGCAAACCTCAGATTCATAAAAAACTGGCGGTATGTTGCCATGCCCCATCCCCGATTAATCCATCCCGTATTTATTTGCACCAACTAAAGGAATTCAGATGCGTAAATTCATCGTAGTAGCAGCATCCATTTCGACCGCTGTTATTTTGGCGGCATGTAGCAACACACCAAAGCTTGCTTCAGAGCCAATGCCACGATCAGGTTTCTTGCCAAATTACTCTGTATTGGTACCAATGGCTACAAGTCAGTCAGATGCGCGCATCTGGAGATACCGTAAGTCTGGAGTAAATCCCGGAAATTACACCGCTGTCATTCTTGATCCAATCTACCTAAACCAAAGTGCGACCAAAGAGATTAGCGCAGAAGCGATTTCTCAGGCTCAAATTACACTGCAAGATTCAATGGTTTCCGCAGTAAATTCTCGCGGTAATATTCGCATTGTCACAAGCCCTGGTCCCGGTGTAGCGCGTATAACCGTTGGCATTACTGGCGCCGAAAGCTCTGTAAATAGTTTGCAGCCTTGGAACTTTACGCCGATTGGTTTAGCAGTTAATGCAGCAACCTATGCGGGCGGCGTGAACTCCAAGACACCTGCATTGCTCGTCGAAAGCAAAATTACTGATAGCCAAACAAAAGAGTTATTGGGTGAAGGCTTGGTAACAATTCAAGGGGAATCATTTAGAACTGGCTCAGGCTCCGTAGAGTCTATTATTGAAATGGCGAAGAAGGTAGTGCGGGTTGCAATGGAAACTTCCGCAAATCTAACTCCTACTGGAAAATAAAATGGTTACAAATCATTTCTTAAAACTGACTGCAATTTTCTTGGGTCTTTTATTTGTCACTTTTTCTAGCTATGCAGATGACGCTAGCAAAAATCGTGAAATCGCCCAACGATTTGCTAAGTGCGATATCAATCATGACGGCAAGCTAACCAAGGACGAGGCAAAAGGCTGCATGCCGCGTATTTACGATCACTTTTCCTACATAGATTCCGGCAACAAGGGTTATTTGACCGTATCCGAAATTCAAGCGGTAGCTGATGGATAATTTTTTATGGCGATCATCTTTCCTGGATTTGAGAGCAGGGTAACTACCGTTTCATCGAATGACGGGGCAATTGATATTGCCTATCAAATTGGTGGTAGCGGTCCCGCATTACTGATGCTTCATGGCTTCCCTCAAACAAAAGCGATCTGGCACCAAGTCGCACCGGAGCTCTCTAAATCTTTTACGGTGATTGCTGCCGATCTTCGCGGTTACGGCCAATCTTCTAAGCCACATGGAAATCCAGATCATTCAACTTATTCGAAGCGCTCCATGGCTGCCGACCAGCATGCCTTAATGCATTCATTGGGTTATGAAAAGTTTTTCCTGCTCGGGCATGATCGTGGTGGACACGTTTCCCACCGCCTGGCAATGGACTTTCCCAAAAGCGTTACAAAGCTGATGGCCTTAGATATATCTCCAACCCTGACGATGTATGAAAACACTTCGATGGAGTTTGCCAAGGGTTATTGGTATTGGTTCTTTTTAATCCAGCCTGAGCCCGTACCAGAAACGATGATTGGTGCCAATCCTGAATACTGGCTAAAGAATCACATGGGGCGCCATGCGGGAGCTGGTATTTTTTCACTGGATCGATGGAGCGAGTACTTAGCTGGAGCAACTAACCCAGATTGCATGCACGCAATGTGTGAGGATTATCGAGCGGCTGCCACCATTGATTTAGTGCATGATCGCGCAGACCGCGAGCAAGGAAAACGACTTCAGATGCCCATAAAGGGTACTTTGGGGGGAGCATGGACTTGTAAATAAGTGTTTTGCACCGGTAGATGACTGGAAAAGGGTAGCCACTGATGTTAGCGGCATGGCGGCCCCTTGTGGACATTACATACCTGAGGAGCTTCCCGAGGTAGTTATAGCCGAATCAAAGCAGTTTTTTGCTTAAATGGATACCAAAAACCCCATAAAAACAAAAAAACCTAAATAAATCAGATATTTAGGGTTTTATAGCTTTATTCTGGGTGAAAATTATTACTGGCCATGAAGCTGATGGTGCGCTCAAAGCCAAGAATTCGGATGTAACGCCAAGCAATATCGCGATATTTGCTATCTAAGTAGCCAATAGCGACCTCAGGCGTCCTTTTGGACAAGTCGATCTGTTGAATTGCACGGGCCCAACGTTTGAGTCTTGTGCCGTTTTAAGGGCTCTCATGAGGTCGTGGGCTACCGCACCCTTGTGAGCCCTTAATCCATCTAATTTAAGCTGCCCCACACCCACACCGTGTTCTGCAGAAATGGAGCCCTTGCAGCGTTCAACTTGGCTATAAATCAGCTCATGGATAGCTTTTTCATTGGCCAGATTGAATGATTTAGGGTCAACTCCAAGCGGTGGGGCAATGTTGTAGTGAAGATTGCCGTCGCCCAAGTGTCCGAAATTAATGATTCTGACGCCTGGATATTTAGAGCGCATTAAACCATCCGCTTCCTCAATAAAGCTTTCAAGGGCCGAAAGAGGGATGGTGATGTCATGTTTTAGATTGGCGCCTTCTTCAGCTTGAGCTAGGGTAATGTGCTCGCGCATCTGCCAAAACGATTTAGCCTGACTTAAGTTACTGGCAATGACAGCATCAGAAATCAAATTCGCCTCGAATGTGCTTCCTCCAAAACAGTTTCCAGGAGCTACCTTACATGCTCCTCGCTCTCGTGATCAGAAAGCTCAATTAATACTGTGTAGGCTGGATTGCCTTGTAGCGGATTAGCCATGTGCGGAAAGTGCTTTGTATTTAATTCCAAAGACTCCTGCGTCATCATTTCAAATCCGGTAAGTATTGATGTTGCGCGTTTCTGGAATAAATTTAATAAATCGATGGTAGATGCAACGCTATCGACTGCAACCAGTGTTGTCCATTGTGAGATGGGCAGGGGATAGAGCTTCATCACTGCAGCGGTAATAATGCCTAGCGTGCCTTCGGACCCAATAAATAGATCTCGTAAGTCATAGCCGGTATTGTCTTTGCGCAAGCCCTTTAAGCCATCCCAAATTTCACCTTTAGCGGTAACTACTTCCAACCCAAGGCATAAGTCACGCGTATTTCCATAACGCAGCACATTTGTGCCGCCCGCATTGGTTGCAAGATTGCCTCCAATCATGCAGCTTCCTTCGGCACCAAGACTTAAAGGAAATAAAAACCCATGCTCTGCAGCTTGCTCTTGAACTGATTGCAAGATACAGCCAGCCTCTAACGTGATGGTTTGATTGGCGCTATCTATATCCAATATTCGATTCATGCGCTTGAGGTTCAAAATAATTTGCTTACCACTAACTATCTGGCGTAGCTCCACCGCAAAAGCCAGTATGGCCACCCTGGGGAACAATCGCTACATTGCTCTGCGCACATGCCTGAACAATCTGTGATATTTCATCAGCGCTATTAGGCAACACAACAGCCAAAGCTTTGCCCGTATAGCGTTTGCGCCAATCCGTTAGGTAGGATGCTTTATCAGCCTCTTCGGTAAGAATGTATTGCGCACTCAAAATGCCATGAAGCCGCTTGATGAAAGATTGCATCAGCCTTTTGCCTCACGCATTTTCTTAAGACTTTTAGCTTCTTTTTTAATGGGCTTTAAATAAACTAATAAACATATAAAGCCGATAGTGGCAAGAATTGTCTCTAATAGCGCGAGCCAAAAGTTTGCTCCAGTTTCTAGAATTCGTACCAACCCTTCGGTCACGTAAAGCAAAATTAGCATTGATGCCCATTGCATGGTGTAAACCTTGCCTTTCCATAAACCAGGAATAGCAAATAGCAAAGGAACGCCTTTTAAGATCAACCAAGATCCACCAGGGCGCAGTGGTGAAATAAACCATTCCCAGCAAACGCACAGAATGAATAGATCGATAAATGCCGCTGTCGCTATTAGCTGGTAGGGATTCTTTTCAAGAATTTTCTGATACATATTCATTGCTCGCAAAATTGTTATCAGCTCTTCAGAAGTTTTAATGCTGCTTCGGCAAGGCGCTTGCCTTGGGCTTTTGCTAGACGCTGCTCTTCAGGGCTAATGGGAGCTCTCTTCCATCAGCATGAGCTAGATGAGTGACCCCATAAGGGCTGCCCCCAGTACTTGAAGACATTAAATCGGACTCGCTGTATGGCAGGTCCATGATTAACATACCGCGATGAAGTAGGGGAATCATCATGGTGAGCAATGTACTTTCTTGGCCGCCATGCATGCTGCCAGTGCTAGTGAATACGCAAGCAGGCTTCCCAATGAGGGCACCGTTAAGCCACTCTGAAGAGCTACCATCCCAAAAGTATTTCATTGGTGCAGCCATATTGCCAAACCTAGTGGGCGATCCTAGGGCCAACCCAATACATTCCTTCAAATCGGAATACTCAACATAAGGGGCGCCTTCGCTAAGAACCGGAGATTCAGATGCCTCGCAAACCGTGGAAACTGCTGGAACAGTCCTTAAACGCGCATTTACCCCTGGGACGCTTTCGATTCCTTCGGCAATGAGGCGCGCCAAGTCCTTGGTGGCACCATAGCGGGAGTAGTACAAAACTAAAATTTCTGGTTGGCTCATATTCTTCTCTTATGATACGGCGATGCGCATTATTCGTAACCCCCAATTATGGCTCTCCCTGGGCAAAGAGCTCTGGGAGGGAAACCGCGATCAAAATTTAAAGCAAATTGCCGCAAGCCTATCGTTTACGACCACTTTATCCCTTGTGCCAATGATTACCATAGCCACAATGCTGATAGGTTACCTACCAAGCGTTATTCAGGTAAAAAATACGTTCAGAACATGGTTGTTAGATACGTACATGCCTGGCGGCTTAAATCAACAGGTCTTCATGTATTTAGACCAATTTTCCTCAAAAGCCAGCGGCCTTACCTTCGTCGGTCTAATTGGATTGGTGGTCACCACAATCATGACTCTTGCAGTGATTGAGGGGGCCTTTAACCAAATTTTTAAAGTGAAGCAGAGTAGGCCACTGCTTAAGAAGGTGATTATTTATAGCGCCAGTACTCATGGCGGTTGCGGTATTTGCGGTCGTATACAAGATATTGCCTTATGCCAAGATTCTTTGGGTTGATGCTTTTGCCGCCTTAGCCTTTGAGCTGATGAAATTTGGCTTTGCCATCTTCTTAAGTCACACCGCCTTTTACAAAACGGTATATGGCGCCTTTGCTATATTCCCACTGGGCCTGATTTGGATTTACATGACTTGGTGGATTACCTTAGCTGGAGCCGTTTTAGTGGCCAACCTACCCGATATCCGAAGTGGGGTAATTAGGGTTATTCGTTACTAAAAGTTAGCGCTAAAGCCTTGATTGAAACAGGGCTTGAGGATATATTGAGTCTATACATGGATCAATTCCGGAGACAAAATGAAAGTTCGTGACATATTGAGGGTAAAAGGCAGTACTTTATTTACCGTCGCCCCTGATACCGCTTTGCAAACAGCTGTATTGGTAATGAGCGAACACGGCATCGGCTCCTTGATAGTAATGCAATACGATAAGCTCGTTGGGATACTGACCTTTCGCGAGGTTATTGCTGTATTGGCAAAGCATCATGGAAAGTTGGATGGTTTGCAAGTTAACAATGTCATGAATCAAAAGCCGCTCACCTGCAATATGGAAACTGAGATCGATGAGGTTCGCCGCATGATGTTGGTGGACCATGCTCGCTATTTGCCCGTTGTGGACCAAAAAATGCTCATGGGCGTAATCTCGTTTTATGACGTAGCAAAATCTGTCGTAGAAGCTCAAGATTTCGAAAATACGATGCTTAAAGCCTATATTCGGGACTGGCCGGAAGATACCGAAAAAGCTTCCAACTAAGCCGTTCTAGCCCAATTTTCCCGAAAAATGACATAATGTCGATATGTCAGGAAATACTTTAGGCCTCCTTTTTACTGTTACCACCTTTGGTGAATCCCACGGTCCCGCTATTGGGGCGGTGGTTGATGGCTGTCCACCGGGAATGAATCTTTCTGAGGCGGACCTTCAGATAGATCTAGATCGCCGTAAGCCTGGAACCTCACGCCACGTCACCCAACGTAAAGAAGAAGATAAGGTTGAAATCTTATCTGGCATTTTTGAAGGCAAAACTACTGGCACGCCGATAGCCTTACTCATTCGCAATACAGATCAGCGTAGTCAAGACTATGGCGACATCTTACAAACTTTCCGCCCTGGACATGCTGACTATGCGTATCAGTACAAATATGGCATTCGCGACCCTCGTGGCGGCGGAAGATCCTCAGCACGTTTAACCGCTCCTGTTGTTGCAGCAGCAGCGATTGCTAAAAAATGGTTGCATGAAAAGTATGGAACCGAGTTCTATGGCTATATGAGTCAACTCGGTGAATTGGAAATTCCATTTATAGATGCATCCCAAATCAAAAACAACCCATTCTTTGCGGCTAACGCTGAAATGATTCCCCAACTTGAGTCCTATATGGATGAGTTGCGCAAAGCAGGGGACTCATGCGGCGCGCGGATTGAAGTGCGAGCCCGAAATGTTCTTATTGGCTTAGGTGAGCCCTTATTCGACAAGTTGGATGCGGATATTGCACATGCAATGATGGGTATCAACGCCGTTAAAGGCGTTGAAATTGGTGCCGGCTTTAAATCAGTGTCCCAGCGAGGAAGCGAGCATGGGGATGAGCTGCATCCTGATGGCTTTGCAAGCAATAACTCTGGTGGAACACTGGGCGGCATCAGCAGCGGTCAAGACTTACGCGTTTCGATTGCTATTAAACCCACCTCAAGCATTTTGAGTCCAAAGCAATCGGTAGATTTAGCGGGCAATCCGATTACCGTCCAAACCAAAGGGCGTCATGATCCTTGCGTAGGAATTCGGGCAACGCCTATTGCTGAGGCAATGCTGGCTTTGGTTCTAATGGATCACGCATTGCGTCATCGCGCTCAATGCGCAGATGTCATCATGCCAACCAAATCTATTCCGTCATCCCAACCAGGCTCTAGCAAAGATTAACGCGAACTAGCTGAGATGACGCCTTCACTTCGCTGGGCCTTCGGGTCCTTTTTCTTTTTATATTTTGCGTATGTTGGGCTGGTTTCCCCTTACGCCAGCCTATTTTTTCAAGATCGCGGCTTTAGCGTAATTGAAATTGCAGTTCTAATGTCTATACTGCAAATCACGAGGATTATTGGCCCATTCTCATGGGGTTGGCTATCAGACTATCTGTCGAATAGAGTTGGCATTATTCGATTTTGCTCATGTTTGGCAGCCATTGTATTTCTACTAATCTTTTTTCTACAAAGCTACATTAGTTTTTTCATTTGGATGTTTGTGTTGCATACCATCCTAAGTAGCCTCATGCCCCTTGGTGAATCAGCCACCATACATGCCTTATATAAAGATAACTCCTTTGATAAGCGCTACGGCCGCCTTCGTCTATGGGGTTCTATTGGTTTTATCGTAATGGTTCTTGCTGCAGGCGAATTATTTCAACGTAAGTCCATTGAACTTTATCCATTTGTTGGCGCCATTGTTTTGTTAGCGCTTGCGTTTATTAGCTTCCAGCTGCACGAACCTAAGATGGAGCGGCGCAAGATGGTTAAAGGCGAGCTGCTAATTGTGCTGTTTAATCCAGATGTCCGCTGGTTCCTGGTGTCCGGATTTTTCATGATCTTTGCGCATGCATCCTTATATGTTTTTTATTCCCTATATCTTGCTGATCTTGGATATGACAAATTTCAAATAGGCCTATTTTGGGCTCTTGGAGTCATGGCTGAAGTTGTATTTTTCTATTTTCAAAGCAAGTTCCTTAGCAAATTGGATGCTGAAGTCATTCTTCAGGCAGCATTCGGTATTGGAGTCATACGCTTTGTCTTGATTGCATTCTTACCCATTACTTCGGTTTTGATATTGGCGCAGTTAATGCATGCCGCCGGTACATTTGCGGCCCATCGGACATGACAAATATATCTCTAGGTTGAGATAGATCCCAAATCCAACCAGCACAAAGCCCCCCCTAACGTTCCGCCAAGCCCATAAGAGATGGGGTTGCCATAAGCGCTTGCCCGCGTGCTTGCAGTGGACCAGTAAACCAACGCTGCAGCAATTTGTTTGCTGCACTCCGCATTTGCATGCGGATTGGCGGGAACGGCAATCCAGAAACTCAGACCGCGACGCTATCCCGCCAGGTAAGCTGCTTTATTGAATTTTGGCTTTAGCGCGGAGCTTTTGCATCATTTCTGAGGACTTCGCTTTCTGCCAATTCTTGTCAGACATAATCATTTGCTTAAGTTGATCTTTGATTTCATCTATGCTAGGCGCCTTCACATCGCGCACATCAATCATTTTGATCACATGCCAACCGAATTGAGACTTCACTGGTTTTTCGGTGATTTGTCCATTCTTAAGTTGCACCATGGCTTTAGAGAATTCAGGCACAAGAGCCTTGTCGCTAACCCAACCAAGATCACCACCATTTTTTGCTGATCCAGGATCTTGAGATTTCGCTTTAGCAATCTCTTCGAAGTTAGCGCCTGACTTTAACTGCGCAATAATTGCCTTGGCATCAGATTCTTTTTCTACCAAGATATGCTCGACATGGTATTCCTTGCCGGTATATTGAGACTTCACGGAGTCATAAGCGGCTTGAAGATCTGCCTCTGCAACACCTTCTTTTGCAACATAGTCTTCAAATACAGCCGCAATCAAAACACTCATTCGTGCCTGCTCTAATTGTTCTCGAACTAATTCGTTTTGAATCACTCCGCGTTTATCCGCTTCTTGCAGAATTAATTCACGTGTCACCAACATTTCACGCGCTTGATCACGCACCTGCGGGTTGTCAGGTTGACCAGACTTTTGGACCAGCTTATCGAGC
Organism: Polynucleobacter necessarius; assembly: GCF_900096755.1. Taxonomy (NCBI): domain Bacteria; kingdom Pseudomonadati; phylum Pseudomonadota; class Betaproteobacteria; order Burkholderiales; family Burkholderiaceae; genus Polynucleobacter; species Polynucleobacter necessarius. The sequence continues at coordinate 1,534,843 of NZ_LT615227.1, read as the reverse complement.
TGAGCTTTGGGGATCGATTTACCATTCACAATCACTGCGTTTTGCGCATATGAGTAGCTAGAAAGGAGAGAGGCGCTGAGTACGCTAATAGCGAAGATTTGGCGTTTATTAATCATTTTTTTATGTGGAATTAAATAGTAAAAGGCTTGTTGAGTTTAAATCATGACCAAGCTAAACCTCATCAGCAGAGAGGGCTGAAATAGTCAAGGCATGTATTTCTTTGGGAATATGGCGCTGAAGAGGGCTGCATAGATTGCTCGATGACGGGCTACAAGGCTCAAACCTTTGAATTCTGGGGCTGTAATCGAAAGCTTAAAATGCCCACCACCAGTTGCAGCGCCAGCGTGGCCGGCATGAAGATGGCTTTCATCTTCAATGATGAGGCTCTGCACATCAAACGCTCTGCGCAGATCGGCTTCAAACAATAAAATGCGCTGTTGATTAATGCTCATTCTGCAGGATGCTCCATGTGCCGAGACAACCAAACGCCTTGAATGATGACGAACACAACCAATAAACCAGTGCTGCCGAATAACTTAAAGTTAACCCAGGTCTCCTCAGAATACTCAAAGGCAATATATAGATTGAGAGCGCCCATTGCAAAAAAGAATGCTGCCCATGCCATATTTAATTGATGCCAAACTGAATGCGCACTTTCTGACTTAAGAGTTACTTGCTTACCCATTAAGACCTGAATCCAATTCTTCCTGAAGAACTGAGCACTAATAAAAAGGACTCCAGCAAAAAGCCAGTAGAGTGCTGTTGGCTTTAGCTGAATAAAAGTTTTGTCGTGTAGAAAGATCGTTAAGCTACCAAATACTAAGATCATGACCAGGCTGACCCATTGCATCGCATCAATCTTGCGGTGGCGGTAGTAGACCCACAATATTTGCCCGATTGTTGCAACCATGGCAACTATCGTAGCCGTATAGATATCGCCAAATTTAAAAGCAATAAAGAAAAGAATAATAGGGAAGAGGTCGAATAAAAATTTCATAGGCTGAATTATCCTGCTATTTAACTTTTAGTCCGGATTTGCGAGTAGAGCATTGTCACCCGGCTCAAAACTCAAAGATGCTGAATTGATGCAGTAACGAAGACCCGTAGGGTTAGGGCCATCATCAAATACGTGACCCAGATGGGCATCACAGTTGGCGCAGCGCACTTCAGTGCGGATCATTCCATGACTCATATCCCGAATTTCTTTTATGGATGAGACGTTTTCAGGGGCGTTGTAACTTGGCCAGCCGCAACCAGCATCAAATTTTGTTTCAGATAAGAAGAGGGGGGTATTACAACAAACACATTTATAGCGACCCCTATCCCAGCGATCCCAATATTTGCCAGAAAAAGGACGCTCGGTCGCAGCTTCACGAGTAACGCGATACTCGATATCACTGAGTTCTTGCTTGTATTCTTGATCTGTTTTTTTCATAGAGATTTTTATAGTTAAAGTTATTCATTCTTATTTAAGATGAACAGCTTACTTCAATGCGAGATAAATCCGCGGGAGGGGGATATGAGTAGCTTTCATATTGCGGTTGTTCTTCAAAAGGTTTTTCAAGAACTCTAAGTAAAGTGGCTACCTCAGAAAAATCTTTTTCTTTTGCTTTATCAATTGCAACTTGGGCTAAATGATTTCTCAAGATATATTTAGGGTTAACCTCATCCATTCTTTGCTTGCGATGCAAGTCATCACTCGACTCCTCGTTTAATCTAATAAGGTAATCAGAGAACCATTGGTCTATGGCTGGACGATTAATGAAATTATCTCTCAAAGGAATCTGATCCACAGTCGCGCCTGCCTTCACGTCACTCAATTTCCGAAAGAAGTTAGTGAAGTCAATCCTCGACTCATGCATGGCCTGCAGCAATCGTTCAATCAAATCCATATCCCGATCAAGAGAGCTAGCCAATCCTAATTTTTTGCGGAAGAGCGATTGCCATGTTTTGGCATAAATTAGGGGGAATTGTTCGAGGGCTGATCTGAGCAGTTTTTCTGCCTCATCAACATCAGCGGTCAGCTCAATCAACGGCATCATTGCGCTTGCTAGACAGGCCATATTCCAATGCATGACTTGAGGTTGCCGATGATAGGCATAACGACCGCCTTGGTCGCTGTGATTGCAGATATGGTCAATTTGAAATTGATCCATGAAGCCAAAAGGACCGTAATCCATGGTTAAGCCCAACACGCTAATGTTGTCACTATTGAGGACGCCGTGACAAAACCCGACTGATTGCCACTGGGCAGCTAGAGTGGCATTTCTCTCGCATATACGCGTAAAGAGATCCAGGTAATTATTTTGACTTTGCTTGCATTCTGGATAGTGCTCATTAATCAGTAAATCTGCCAACTCCTTTAAACGCGGAGTATTTTGCAAAGAGGCGAAATGCTCAAAATGCCCAATCCTAATAAAGCTTGGCGCAAGACGTGCACAAACAGCCGCCGTTTCAACCGACTCACGCCGAACTGGTAAATCTGATCCAACAATTGATAAAGCTCTTGTAGTGGGAATACCCAATGCATACATAGCTTCGCTGCACAAGAACTCCCTAATGGAGGATCGCAAGACTGCGCGTCCATCGCCCATTCGGGAGAATCGCGTTTTCCCCGCCCCCTTAAGCTGTAATTCTTGTCCCGCCATTTCCCCCAATAGAATTGCTCTTCCATCTCCAAGCTGTCCTGCCCATACGCCAAATTGATGACCGCTATAGGCGGTAGAGATTGGATTAGGAAAGATTTCGGAGTGATTGATTGGATTATTACCAGCCAGTACCTCAAGCCATGTTGGGTCGGATGGCAAATTATCCCTCCCAAGGGATAAATCTATCAAGCGCGCCGACGCCGCTGAAAAAGCTACCCAATATGGATTGGGTATAGGAGTTGGTAGGGGTTTTTTACAGGCGTCTTCGCCAGTTAACTTAAAGGCCATGGAACTATTCTAGGGGGATTTCCATATTCGCGTACAAGCCTCTAAAATCAAATGATGAATAAACAAGTCCAAATTAACCCCCCAAACCCAATTTGCCAATTTAGGCGAAGAACTCAATGTGCCTTTTCTAAAGCTTTTGGGTGTGAGATGTTTGAGCGCTGAAATGGGCAAGGGCGAAATATTGCTCGCCTTGAAGCCTGAACACACCAATACCTGGGAAGTTGCTCATGGAGGGGTATTGTTAACCTTGATGGATGTTGCCATGGCGGTTGCGGCCAGATCAGGAGATCCAGGCGATCGCAGCGTTGCAACAATTGAGCTAAAGAATAATTTTATGCAGGCCGCTCTAATGGCGTCCTCCGCGTTAAAGCAGATACAGTCCGCCGAACAGCAACTATGGCGTTCTGTGAGGCCAAGCTATACAACGATCAGGGCGAGGTATGTTGCATGGCTACAGGGGCATTTAAGTATCTTAAGCGCCTAGCAACTCGAAATGCTGATGGCGAACGTGTTGTGAACGATGATCAGCGCCCACGATAATTAGACTGACAGATTCGAGCCCGGCGCTGAACTTAGGGCTCCGGTGATGACATCGTGACCAATGGATCCTGCTGCATCAAAGCGTCGTTCAACCATCTCAAATTGACCATCCCTGCGAACTCTTAGCACCGTGCTGGAGCGAGTTCCGTAAGAGGGGGTTTTTACAAAGGCTGGTGATAAAGCCTTTTCCCATTCTTTGCTTACACCCGTATTTGGAAGTTCATGATCACTCACTTGATGCGTATCAGCTAATAACTTAAGGTACTGATCCACATTTTTTAATTGTCCTTGATCCATGGCCAATGCTTGCGCAAAAGCGGCGACACGATGATTGACCTTGGGCCAAGGTGTATCGAGCATAGCGTTTGATAAACCATAAACACCAGCTTCTAGGGCTTGCTCGGGAAAAATTTTTCGTGGGCGAATGCTTTGTCCCATCGCCATACGATTGCTCACCCAATGCATTTCGGCATTTGCGGGATCGCTGAAATCAGCCATCAGCATATTAAATCCGTTGTATTGCTGAAAGCGTTTGGCGTTATTTTGAATGAAATCGACGGGGCGATCTATCCCGGCTAAGTACGATAATGAAAGTTCTCCGCGAGTTCTTGCATCGGGATTTTTTTCGCTTGGTGCCCTAACATTGGTTACAGCGGCAAACCTACCAGTTTTTGTAAATCCAAGCCATGTGCCAGGGCTGCCCAATACATCGGCGCGATCTTTGCCTGCCAAAATATGTGGGTGTTCAGCCCACCAAGCGACCGCCTCAGTATCACGCTCATAAAACTCATCGCGATTTGCGGCCACCACTAAGGGGTAGTCAGGATGAGATTTCCAGGCAAATAGGATGAGGCACATTTTTAAGCTTAGATTTCCAGAAGTGGGTAAGGCAGTACATCTATTTTTAACACAGGACCCTGAGGGCTACCAAGATGTAAATTTCCACTTTCTAGAGCGTCTAATTTGCATTCAATTTGTAGATCAACCCTATGCAATTCGATTGGATTTTCTGATGCTAGAACAACCATGCCTGCGGGCTGAGTTGGATCATCAGAATGAAAGATTTCGGTACCGGGTACAAGTAAAGCTAGATCAATCTTCTCTGTGGAACAGTGCGCAAGCTGGAGCCTTCTTTTAATTGCGCCACGATATTGACTGCGCGCCACTATTTCTTGACCTGGATAGCAGCCTTTTTTAAAGTCTACGCCAGCAACGGATTCAAAGTTAATCATTTGGGGCACAAACTGTTCTTGGGTTGCCAGAACAATTCTTGGTATAGCGCTGATTACCTCTAGATAGTTCCAGTTACTTAAATTCTCTTTGTCTAAGTTAACGTCATTGTTGGCTGGATCGGCAATCAAAACCCTTGCAAAGGTTTGGTCGTTCAGCAACACATCCGGCAATCGTAAGCCAAGCTGCTCCGCACCTAAGCTAACTCCAGATATTTGGTCGTCACTTCCAACCAAACAAGAAATGATGTACTTGCTAGAAACATCTAAAACCTTCACTTTTGAACGTAGAACAAACATAGATAGGCGCTTCGCTACAGTCGAAGCAATGTCTGCCGAGATAAATAATCCAAAGCGATCCTCAGATGGCCCTTCCGCAGGAAAGAGCCCAATCCATGCACTAGCCAAAAGCCTACCTTTCGGACTGCAATAGCCAATAAGCCTTACTGCGTCAGTATTTTGAGCAATTTCAGTTGGTTGAGTAGCCCTAAGACCCAAAACGGAATTACTCAGCTGGTTCTGCAAAAAGGCGCTCGCATCCACCCCCTCAACAATGATTAAGCCCCATTGCGGCAATAGACATGGCTTTTGGAGCTTACTTTGCCCAGAAAGAAGGGTGTTTTGAAGGGAATTTGTCATGACCCTTTTATCATAGCCTGATGAGCAGAAAAATTCAGAGGAGATCGTTTTTTAGAAAAAAACGGTTCGATGTCAAAGGGTTAAAAACATTACTCTCAATTGCCTTCATTCTGGCAAGCGTCTTCTATAGCGCCATCTTCTTATTACCGGTTGTACCCAAAGAGTCGAATATTTCAAATTCATCCGAGTTTAAGATTCAAATTAAGCCTCAGTCAGGTCTTGCTAGCATTTCAGACCAATTGCAGGCACAAGGCATTTCGGTCAATATTCTTAGCTTTCAGATCTCTGCAAAAGCTTTGTTTGTTGGCTCCAAACTAAAGCCAGGCACTTATCTACTACCAACTGGCGCAAGTCTGGGAAAAATTCTTTTACAGATTGCGCGTGGAGATAGGGTCAGAGAGAACATCGCCATTATTCCGGAGAGGATGTCATTATGGCAGTTACGCGCCATGGTAGATGCGCATCCAGCCTTAATTCACCTAACCAAAGGAATGACCACTAAAGATTTGTTGCAAAGTCTGAACTTAAGCTACCCAAACGCTGAGGGTATATTTTTACCTGATACCTATATTTTTGACCCAGATGAACCTGACCTCAATATCTATCGTCGAGCCTCACAGGCCATGCAAAAGCAGTTAATAAAAATTTGGGTTCAAAGGGCAGAGGGGCTGCCCTTACAAAATCCATATCAACTATTGATCCTAGCCTCTATTGTTGAAAAGGAGACGGGGCGCTCAAGCGATAGGGGAATGATTTCGGCAGTTTTTGTTAATCGACTTAATAAAGGGATGCCTTTGCAGACTGATCCAACCGTTATTTACGGAATTGGGCCGAAATTTGACGGGAATCTACGTAAAGCGGATCTTCGCAAGGACAGTCCCTACAATACCTATATGCACAAAGGTTTACCACCCACCCCGATTTCGATGCCAAGCAAAGAGTCAATTCAGGCCTCTTCCCATCCGGAAAAAAGTGATGCGTAATATTTCGTAGCCAAAGGGGATGGAACAAGCCACTTCTCACGCAATTTAAGTCAACATGAAGAGGCTGTGGATCGGTACCAACGAAAACCAAGCCAAAATAAATCAAATAAATAATTTTTTATGACATCACTGTATCCAGGGCATTTCATTAGTTTTGAAGGCATAGACGGCGCCGGAAAAAGTACGCACGTAGATGCATTTTGCAAATTGATGCAGGATCGCTTTCCGGGCAAGGAAATTATCCTAACAAGAGAGCCAGGCGGCACTGCATTAGGCGAGCAACTTCGGAGCTTGCTACTTGATGCCCCAATGAACCTTGAGACTGAAGCGTTATTGATGTTTGCTGCTAGACGCGAACATATCGCTCAAGTTATTGAGCCGGCACTTACCGCCGGAAAGATTGTGATTTCAGATCGCTTTACCGATGCAAGCTTTGCCTATCAAGGCGGTGGGCGTGGCCTTAGCATTCAGAAGCTCAATGAATTAGAGCAATGGGTGCAGGGTCGTGCCGATGGCAAGCTACTTCAGCCAAATTTAACCATCCTATTTGATCTTCCTGGCGAGGTTGCCGAGGGACGCAGGTCGAAGGTAAGGGCGCCCGATAAGTTTGAAAAAATGGATTTAAATTTTTTTGATAAGGTCCGCCAGGAATATCTCCGTCGCGCAAAAGAAGATCCCAAGCGTTTCTATCTCGTAGACGCAACCAAAACCCCGGAATCTATTTGGGGTGATTTGCAGGCTATAGAAATCAAGATTTAATTAATTTATATGCCAACGAATGAACGCGAAAACTCTCATATTGCTCCATGGCTACAATCGCTATGGAGCAACTTAGACTTCCAAAATCTTCCTAATGCAATCTTGCTCCATGGACAATCGGGAATAGGGAAGTTTGCTTTTGCTGTTGAGTTAGCTAAGGCGCTTTTGTGCGAAGGCAGTCAAACCAATAAAAGGCCATGCAACCAATGTGAGGCTTGCCATTGGTTTAATACCGGCAATCATCCAGACTTTATTCCCCTCGTCCCCGAGACGCATCGAAAGCTTTTACCCCATGCTGATTATGAGGGTGATGAAGCCCCTAAAAAAGGGCGGGCGGCGCGTGATGATGGCGATGGAGCTACTAGCGAAAAGAAAGAAAAGAAAAATATCTCCATCGAGGAAACTCGCACTGCAATTGAGGGGCTCTCCATTGGATCTCATCGCGGCGGAAATCGAATTATTTTGATCTACCCACTGGAGATGTTGCGGTCGGATTCTGCAAACACATTACTCAAATCCCTGGAAGAGCCTCCTCCAAATACGATTTTCCTTTTGCTAGTGGATCGCGTACTGCCAACTATTCGCTCTCGTTGCCGTTTATTAACAGCACCTCGCCCAGATCGCCAGCTTGGCTTAAGTTGGTTAAAGGGTAGGGTGCAAGATATCCCCGGCTTGAATATTGCAGATTCTGATATTGAAACAATTTATGACGAGCAGGGCGGAGCACCATATTCAGTGCTGGAGTCTTTGGTGGCTCGCCACAACAAAGATGAAAAAGATGAATTAACCATCTCCATTCAAGCATCTCGCTATTTACTGCAATCCATGTCACAAGGCGCTCGCATAAACTGGCTTGATGCAGCCGAAAAGATTAACAAGGCTCGTTACTCATTTTTATTGGCCACCATGCAACGTTGGGTATCCGATCTTCAGTCAGTGGCGCAAGGAGGCAATCCCCGCTATTACCCAAAACACATGTCCACCCTGCAAAATTTGTCTAAGAATGCGAATTTAGCCAAACTACTCAATTTTTGGAAATCGTTAACGCAGGCGCGTCGTCACGAAAATCATCCACTGGCCAACAGAATTCAACTGGAAGCATTGCTCTCTCAATATCAACAGCTATTTAGCAGCTAGATTGCTGCTAGGCAGGCTAAAATAGTGAGTCATGTTCATAGACAATAGTGAGTCATGTTCATAGACTCTCACTGCCACCTCGATTTCCCTGAATTTCAAGCGCGCCTGCCTGAGGTCCTTGCCAATATGGACGCTGCCAAAGTTAGCCACGCTTTATGCGTTTCAGTAGATTTGCCCGATTTCCCTAATGTCCTGCAATTGGCTCAAGATCATCCAAACCTTTATGCCTCTGTGGGCGTTCATTCAGACTATGAAGATACGCCCGAGCCAAGCCTTGATTTCCTGGTGGAAACAGCCCTAAAGCACCCAAAAATAGTTGCCATAGGTGAAACTGGTCTGGATTACTACAGAATGGGTGATCGCAGCTACGAGTCAATGGAGTGGCAGCGTGAACGCTTCAGAACCCATATCAGGGCATCTATTGCCTCTCAAAAACCGCTCATTATTCACACTCGCTCTGCCTCAGAGGACACAATAAGGATATTGAAGGAGGAGGGTGCAGAACGCATAGGCGGAGTGATGCATTGCTTCACTGAAAGTTTCGAAGTTGCCAGGGCAGCAATGGATATGGGCTTTTACATCTCTTTTTCGGGAATAGTGACCTTTAAGAGCGCCAAAGATCTGCAGGAGACCTGTAAGCAGGTTCCCCTGGATCGAATGCTCATTGAGACAGATTCGCCGTATTTGGCCCCAATTCCGTATCGAGGAAAGACAAATGAGCCGGCTTGGGTGGCTAAGGTTGGTGAATTTATAGCCGACCTCAAGAATGTACCGCTTGAGGAGCTAGCTAACCATACCTCTAGTAATTTTTATCAATGTTTTCAAATAATTAGGAATTAATAGTGAGAAAATTGATTAAATTAACATCATTACTTTTCACCATAATCGCGCTTGGGATTACATCCGTATGTGCGCAAACCGAGGATCAAATCACCGCCTTCACTAAGGCTGCAAAATTTGATGACGTATCCGAGGTAAAAGCACTTCTCAAACAAGGTGTTAGCCCTAATGCATTGGATCCTAAAGGCAGCCCAATGTTGGTTCTAGCTGTTAAAGACAGGTCTAGCGCTGTTATTGAGCTTCTTCTTGCTGATAAACGTACTGATGTTGATTTATCCAATAAATATGGTGAAACACCCCTCATGATTGCCTCAATCAATGGCAATTTACCAATAGTAAAGACCCTGGTGCTGCAAAAGAATGCCATGGTAGACCATGTTGGCTGGACACCTTTGCATTACGCCTGCACCAATGATGGCCATATTGAGGTTACGCAATTTTTACTCGCCAATGGCGCTACTGTGGATTCACGTGGCTTAAATGGAACAACGCCGCTGATGATGGCCGTTCAATCAGGAAACGAGGATTTGGTTAAGCTGCTTCTCGATAAAGGCGCCAATATCCAAATACGCAATAACTTAGGCTTAACGGCTATTGATATTGCCGATATATATCAAAAGCCTTGGATTGGGGATGGCCTGAGATCTCGTTGGCTGAAGCTATATAAACAGGTCTATGTAAGCAACATTAAGCCTGTCCAATCGAATCCTTGATATATGCTATCTGCGTATAATTATTATTATGTCAAATAAGATATTTCAGTAGTACAACCTAGATGGTAAAACCATGTTTTTAGACTTCTTGCACAATTCCGACCTCCCTAGCTTCACCACGCTATTTTCTGAAATCAATACGGATATGGGAAATAGTCAAATATGGTTGGCATTGGTTCTGGCTTGCTTGCCTGGGCCTATATTTGTTTGCGTTGCACTTAAGGTTTTCCCAACGAACCCCCAGACCTTTTACTTTGCAGGTATGTATACAACCGTTGGATACGGTGATTACACGCTATCTGAGCATTGGAGAGTGTTACCCAATCATCATCTCATTCTCGGGGGGGATATTTGCCGTTTCTCTATGTCCGGAGCGGCCTTGTATTCAATGATGGGGGCTTTATTGGGTAGATCAAATCAGGGCCCCAAATCTGGCACAGGCTTTTAAAGATCCTCGCTAATTCACTCTTGGGGTGCCTGGAATCGGGCTCTTTTGCTTAAATAATACTAGCTCTAGAACCCTGCCATTCGGATTCTAGAGACCAAATTCGACCAGGCAGCCAATCCAAGTAGTCCTTGGAAAACCAAATATCCACCTGTCGTTTGTATGGGTCATTTTCACGCTGCATTAGGGCGTAATGACGATTAAGCGTCTTGCCCAACGAAGGCACATCGTCCGATAGGCTCTCGCCATAACTTTTAAAAAATTGTCGCATTTCAAGGGTGTTGTAGTCAACAACCGGTATGGAGCGAATGCTGCCCGACGCATCAATTTTATTGTCGCCATTAAGCAAGGAAGCAAATTGAAATAAGAGGCTAAAACGATCCCGTGTTCCGAGGAGAATTTTAGGCGCGTACTCTGGCTTCTCTGAGAAAAACATCTGCCCTTCCCCTTTTTCGTTTCTATCGAACCTGGAAAAGCGAGGATTTTTGGTTCCACGTTGAGTCCAATAAATCGCGAAGGAGAAATTCCGTACGCGTCTATTGACCCTCTAGATTCAAACACAAATGGACCAACAAATGCATAGGGGAATATAGATGTAGAGGCGATAGTTGCTGCCATCGTTCACCCAATCAATTTCTCCAGTTTGGTATTTCTGCCCATCTACGTAAGAATCGTAATAAATAATCCCTGACTCGGGAAGCTTAAAATGCTACGCCCTGTTGATCAAAGGAACCGCCCTGCCCGCCAGGTATTTGACTTTTATCATCAGCAATTTGTGAGCTTTGGCTTGCTTGCTTAGGAGTCTTTTTTAAAGACTTGCTCATTTGAATTTTTTTAGGGGGTTCCGACTTGAGTTCCGTGCGGATGATGAGATCGTCTGGAATCTGAGATCTGAGGAGCGGAATTGAACGATAAGAATGGAATTCCAAAAAAAGAATGGGGTGGCCTACCAAAGAGAGCGCCAGTGCAATCAAGACGATCCGCAATGATTTCATATGCACAATACTTTTAAAGCTGGGCATCGAATGCAGGATCAGATTACACCCTCTAATAGGCGACTATTTTTTGGTAGGTTCGCTGCAAGAAAGTCCATTTGATCGGCCAAGATGTTGCGACCTTTGAGAATCATATCTTCATAGAGGCTTGGCAAGTAAGGGGCATAGAGGAGACTCATGCCCGCCTGCTCAGGAGTGCGATTTCCTTTTTTCTGATTGCAAGGCCTGCATGAAATAACCAAGTTCATCCAACTATATTTTCCACCACGGCTATTCGGAATAATATGTTCGGCCTCCGCTTGATTCTCATGTATTGCATCTCCGCAATATGCGCAGAGACCTCGATCTCGCTTAAACAATTTATGTCGCGTAATCACGGGAACAACATCGAAGAGATTGATCTTCGCCGTTCCCTTAACCGCAATAATGGAGTGCAGCTCAATGATTGATTGGAGGCCGCTAGATCTAGAGATTCCGCCGCGCATTTTAAAGATAGGGTCGCCAAGCGTCCAAAGTACACTCTTATCGGCGTAGCTCTTGGTGGCCTCTTCAGCGTTAACCCAACCCTGGGGAATCCCACCTGCGTTTAATTTCAAGATGCTCAGCACAAACCCTCCTTTTGAGATCTAACCCTATGCTATGGTGCAGATCATTGGAATCATCTTACAGAAGAAGCTTGCTGCAATCAAATGGCTAGCTAGAGATAAAGCTCATAACCTCCGGGAGGTGATCTGCGTAGTCAGCAATCCCGTGATCACTTCCCTCTAGAACCAATTGCTTAGATCCTTTATAGAACTCCACCATCTCTCTCCAGTCAAGCAATTCATCACCTTTAGCTGCAATCAAAAAATAGCGTTGCGGATCAGTAATTTTTTCAACCTGGAGCGCCTGTAATTGGTCAATATATTCCAGACGAAAATCAAACGGCTCATCACTGTCATAAGACGTCATCATTCCAACGTGTGGCGCCAGCTCTTTTGGAGCTCTTACAGCTGGATTTAGCACAACCGCTTTGCAGTCATATTTTTCAGCCAGGTAATTAGCATAAAAACCACCCAATGAAGAACCAATGACAACCAAGCGATCAAATGAGGAGGTTTCAATACGCTGAACCACCAGATCCATGCTTTCTTTAGGGGAGGCAAGTAATTGAGGGCAAAACCATTTAAAAAGATTGCCGCCATTAGATGCTGAGTTAACCGCCACAGCAGTCATTACCGCCTTGCTAGATCTTGGGGATGATCGAAAACCATGTAAGTACACGACAAAAGTAGTTGCCATGACTATTTAGGCCTTCTGCCCAATTTCAAAATTGGCTAATTTTTCTAAAGCCTTGACCATTGCAGAGTGATCCCATGCTTTACCTCCATGCGCCGAGCAAGAGTTGAATAACTCTTGAGCGGTAGCGAAACCCCGAGAGCGCGGGCACTATTTAATGCCAAGTTCAAATCCTTTTGATGCAGCTCAATTCGGAATCCTGGATCAAATGTACGCTTGACCATTCATTCCTTTCGCCATGTACCTCCAGAATTTTTGAGCCCGCAAAACCACCCATCAATGCCTGGCGCACTTTTGCCGGATCTGCTCCAGCCTTAGACGCAAACAGCAGTGCCTCTGCAACAGCCTCAATGTTTAATGCAACAATAATTTGATTGGCAACCTTTGCAGTTTGACCATCGCCATTTCCGCCGACTAAATTAATGTTTTTCCCATTAATTCAAAGATAGGTTTGACCTTATTAAATATCGCCTCATCACCTCCAACCATGATTGAAAGGGTTGCATTCTTAGCACCAACCTCTCCGCCCGATACGGGCGCATCAAGATAATCGCAGCCTAGCGCATTGATTTTCTTGGCAAACTCTTTGGTGGCAATCGGGGAAATCGAGCTCATATCGACAACGATCTTTTCCTTTGAGAGGCCAGAGGCAATTCCTTTTTCGCCAAATAAAACTTTCTCAACATCAGGCGTATCGGGCACCATAGTGAAAATAATGTCAGCCTTACTAGCCACTTCTTGAGGTGAAGCGCAAACCTGTGCATTTGATGAAGCTAGGGTCTCAGGCACTTTACTGCGGGTATTGATGAACACATCATGCCCTGCAGCTATCAAATGACCTGCCATGGGTGCGCCCATAATGCCTAGACCAACAAAACCCAGTTTTAATTTATCGCTCATCATATAGTCTCCAAGAATATTTTTAGATTTAATTTACTTAGTTCAGCTCTTTGATCCAGCCAAGCCCGTCAACAGTATTGGTGGCTGGTTTATATTCGCAGCCAATCCAACCCGTATAAGCAATGCGGTCAAGAAATTGAAAGATATGTGCATAGTTTAATTTCACCAGTTCCAGGCTCATTGCGCCCAGGGTTATCGGCTAGTTGAATATGTGCAATGCGCGATAAATTGGCTTCTATCGTCTTGCAAAGCTCCCCTTCCATGCGCTGAGCATGATAAATGTCATATTGCACAAAAGCATTGTCAGCACCAACTTCATCAAGAATTTCGATTGCCTGTTTGGTGCGAGATAAAAAGAAACCGGGAATATCAAAGGTATTAATTGGTTCGATCAACAGCCTTAAATTAGCTTTTTTTAGCTCTGCAGCGGCATAACGCAAGTTACTCACAAAGGTTTCATGAAGAATCTGGGTGTCAATACCCACGGGAGCCTTGCCAGCGAGACAATTTAACTGAGGGACGCCAAGAGTCATCGCATATTTAATCGCATTAGCAACACCAGCCCCAAAATCCTCAACCCTATCTGGTAAACAGGCAATACCACGCTCACCGGAATCCCAGTCACCCGCTGGCAAATTATGCAAAACAATTTGCAGATGATTTTCATCTAACTTTTGTTTAAGCTCCCCCGCCGAATAAGCATATGGAAATAGAAATTCAACTGCTTTAAAGCCAGAATGAGCTGCCATTTGGAAGCGCTCTAAAAATGGCACCTCATTAAACAGCATCATAGTGAGATTGGCAGCAAATTGAGGCATTTAGAACCCTTTAAAGGAGAAATCAAGAAATAAAGATGGTAACAAAGAACTAAATTTATAGCTTAGCCAACGCTCGCTCCGTAACATGTCAAAAGCCCTTAAAAGTAAGCTAATATTGAATTTGTCAGCTTTTATACATAAGGAAAATAATAATCATCAAATCTACCTCAGTCAGAGTCAGCCTGCTTTTGGCGGCTTTATTGGCAAGCTCCTCAATTAATTGCGATTGCTCAGCCTAATTCGGCCCAATCTGGCGCCAATAAGCCAGTGAGCGGTAATTGATGCGGCAGTTACGGATAATCGTTACCAGCTGTATGAAGGTGAAGTTGTCAAGGTTGACAAAAAGACACGCACCATTATTACGTTTAAAAACAAAGAAGGTAGCTCTAAATTTGTTGCAGGGCCTGAGATAACCAATTTTGATCAAATCAAAAAAGGTGATCGCGTTAATGTTACCTATGAGCTAGCCGTTGCAATTGAACTTATCAAGACAAAAAGTGATGGATGGTATTCGCAGCAAGGTTGAAACCAACTCAGTTTCAACTTCGAAGGCAAATGAAAAGCCATCTGAAAAGATTACCAGCACCACAACAACCATCATTGCAGATATTGTTGAAGTTAATCGTGAGAAAAAACTGGTATCTGTAAAAGGTCCTAGCGGCAAGATTACAGTAGTCACCGTTAAGAACCCCGCCTTGTTAGCTGACGTAAATGTAGGCGAACAAGTTAAAGTGATTTACTACGATGCAATGGCTGCGTCCATCACCACGCCTAAGAAGTAAAATGCTCACTTGAAATACAAAAAGCTTTCAACGAGTCTCGCTGACCAACATCGCCACTTTGGAGTTATATTGTTCGCGACGTAATAATTCGACCAAAAAGCTAGATAGTAGTGTGTAAGATAAATAAACGAATAAAGTGGTAATGTCACGCTGATCAACAACACTAAGAACACCAAACGGCTCCATGAAGTAAAAGATCATCAAGGGAGCGCTCATAAGTATGGTGAATAACCCTGGCCCCACCCCAAACAAGTAAACAATCAAAATTGTATTGATTTGGAAAAAGAATAGCGGTAAAGAGCTACCTAAAAAGGGATGCAATATATAACGCATAGAAAATGCAACTAATACGCCGAAGATCGCTATTACATAGCCCTGTGACTTATTGCTACACCAGCGTTTAGAGTTTAGATTATGTGTCATGGCTTTTATACGAATTCAGTGTATCCTAAACCATAAATTAAAAAACGCGTCCCCTGCATATGCTAGAAAACCCTAAGACCCAAGCAAAGCATGATCTAACGATCATTGTTCCAGTAACTTAATGGCAGCGGGCTTGAACTGGGCCAACTACCAAGATTTCTCGAGGCTGCAGGACACGATGTTTTGGTTCCTGAGATTGATGGCTTTTTATTTGGGCTACCCGCAAGCAATTACCAAGGCTGGGTTAGTAATCTGCATCACATTATTGATGAGCAGAAGGAATGCTGTGATGTGATTAATCTAGCGGGTATCAGCATGGGTGCGACCTTGATTACTTTGGTAGCCTCACAGCGCACAGATATTTCATCATTAGTTTTAATGTCTCCCGTCCTCAAATATGACGGTTGGTCAGTACCGTTTTATCGCCCCCTTTTGGACATTCTTTATTTCCTCGGCTTTAGGAACTGGGAATACTCAGAACGTGAGCCGTTTGGCGTCAAGAACATCGATCTTCGCCGCAGAATTGGAGAGAAATTTAAAACCTCAAAGGTTTCAGAAGTTGGTGCGGCGTCAATTTCCGCTCGACACCTTCATGAGGCTAAAGGACTGATGTCAAGAACCCAAGAGTCCGCATTCAATATAAGCTCAAGACTTTTATTAATTCAGTCTGTTGAGGATGATACGTGCAGCATATGGTCCGCAAATGAGATTCTGGCGCACGTGAAGTCAGAGCTTCGACGGGTAATTTGGCTTGGCAATAGCTATCACATTGTCACCATCGATAATGAAAGAGAAATTGTACTCAATGAGGTTCTGAATTTCATATCTCAAACCAGCGCTGTTGAGCGGCATGCAATTGATCACTCGGATAATGAAAATAGAAAAGTGTTGAAATTACGAGTAGGCTACGAATAAAAAAGCCCCCTTTTATTAGGGGGCTTTTTTATTGTCTTGGCGGAACGGACGGGACTCGAACCCGCGACCCTCGGCGTGACAGGCCGATATTCTAACCAACTGAACTACCGCTCCAAAATACATCGAGTAACGCAACATCATACATCTTTACAGCAACCAGAAAGAACTGGCGTCCCCAGGGGGATTCGAACCCCCGTACTCACCGTGAAAGGGTGATGTCCTAGGCCTCTAGACGATGGGGACCTGGGCTACTACAAAACTCTTTTTTGAGTTCTTGGTGGAGATAAGCGGGATCGAACCGCTGACCTCTTGCATGCCATGCAAGCGCTCTCCCAGCTGAGCTATACCCCCGAAATCTCGCAATAAAACTACAAGAGACTCAAAACAATCCAAGATTTTAGCCTATTTTTTGTGCAAGTACGCAAATTGCTTATTGAACGACCTTGGAAAGCCTATTTACAGCCTCCTTCTTACCCAAAACAACCAATACAGAATCGATCGCCGGAGTCTGAGTTGTGGCAAATAAAGCGTATCTAACCGGCATAGCCAAGGCTGGCATTTTAAGTTGGTGGGCTGCTAATACCTGCTTAAATGCGGCCCCATAAGCCTCTTTATTTGGCTCAGCATTCTGAATAATGGCCAATACCAGATCTTTAAGCGCCGGAATGATTGTCTCGGGGATATTTTCTGAGATTTGCTGTGCAGTCAATTCGGGGGCCGGTAGATAAAACAATTTTGCGCCTTCCGCAATTTCAATCAATGTATTAGCTCGACCTTTTAATAAATCAACCACCTGAACAAAATCAGGACCCTTCTCCGTATTCATGCCAAGCTCATGGGCAAATGGCTTAGTCGCTTCAGCCAGCTTCACTGGATCTGCATTTTGAATATATTGGTGATTTAACCAGAGCAACTTTTCAGGATTATGTTGTGCCGGGGAGCGCCCTAAACTTGCCAAATCAAACCAGGAAACAAATTGCTCTTTAGTAAAGATCTCAGCATCACCATGAGACCACCCTAAACGAGCCAGGTAATTCAAAATTGCCTCTGGCAAATAACCTGCTTTTTGGTAATCCCGCACGCTCATAGCCCCGTTGCGCTTACTCATCTTCTCGCCAGAATCGTTGAGAACAGTAGGTAAATGGGCATAAACGGGCGGCTCACAGCCTAGGGCCCTCATGATATTGATCTGTCTTGGAGTGTTATTGACGTGGTCATCACCACGAATAACGTGGGTAATTTTCATATCCACATCATCCACCACTACACAGAAGTTATAAGTAGGAGTGCCATCAGGACGAGCAATTACAAGGTCATCTAGCTCATCATTGCTAATCTCGATCTTCCCTTTAACGGCATCATCCCAAACAACAGAACCGCCGATTGGATTTTTGAATCGAATGACCGGAAGCACACCCTCTGGAACTGCGGGAGGGATTTTTCCTGGTTCAGGCCTCCACAATCCGTTATAGCGCGGCTTCTCCTTGTTGGCCATTTGCTCATCGCGTAGTTTGTTTAACTCTTCTTCGCTCATGTAGCACGGGTAAGCCAAACCGGCATCCAGCATTTGCTTCAAAACTTCACGATACCTATCAATGCGCTGCATTTGATAGATTGGGCCCTCGTCCAAATCAAGGCCTAGCCAAGACATTCCTTCGATAATGACATCAACAGCCTCTTGGGTTGATCTCTCCAGGTCAGTATCTTCGATGCGCAAAATAAAGTCGCCTTTATTGTGCCTAGCAAAAGCCCAGGGATAAAGTGCGCTGCGAAGATTTCCCAGATGAATAAAGCCCGTGGGACTTGGGGCGAAACGTGTACGAATATGCATAAAACGTATTATCTCAGGTCGCGCAAATTGACATGAAATTTGAAAAAAGTGGATACTTTGCCCTATGAATGAATTACTTGTATTCATGTGTGATGGCGCGCCCCAGTTCGCGGGGAAATAGTCTCGATCAGCAGCGCTTGGCAGGCTGTTTTAGAGCGCCGTAATGATGACCCCCCCTGCAGTTCGCCGCCATACTGGGTGACTTTGTGGGTGCTGCCACCCTTTTAAGCGCCAGCTTAAAGTTTGATGGAACCCTCATCATTCAGGCTCAGAGTAAGGGCCCTATTCAATTGATGGTCATCGAATGCACCTCGAACTTATCGATGAGGGCAACGGTCAAACTTTCTGTTGACCCTTCTGAAATTCCTCCTGATGCAAGCCTAGGTGAACTCCTAGATGCTAGTAATACGGGCAGGCTTGTGATTACCCTAGACCCAACCAATAGAGAGCCAGGTCAACCACCCTATCAAGGCATTGTTGCCCTTCAAGAGCATCGTGGCGCCGTTATTAAGCCCGTTTCAAGCGCTGCAGAAGCGGATTGCACTGTATATGCAAAATTCGGGGCAATTAGACACGCGAATCTGGCTAGCCTCTAGCGATACACATGTTGGCGGCCTATTGCTACAAAGACTTCCGGATTCTGGTGGTCATGTGCATTTAGATCCGCTAACTGCTTCCGAGGGTTGGTCACGCATTCAGACTTTGGGCGAAACCATTACCAATGAAGAATTGCTCACGCTTGCACCCGAGACTATTCTGAGGCGCTTATTTTTAGAAGAATCTTCTGAAAATGGTGTTCGCAGTTTTCCGCCTAGACCCATTCATTTCTCCTGTAGATGCTCACGCAATAAAGTAGCCGACGTTCTTCGCATGCTTGGCGAGGAAGAGGTTCAGAGCATTTTGAATGAACAGGGTTCAGTGGAAACAGTTTGTGATTTTTGTGCAAAACCCTACCGCTTTGATGCCGTAGATTGCTTGCAGGTATTTAAGACGGACTCGTTAAGCGACGCTACACGACCACCATCAAGCGGTCACTGATACAGCAATACTTATTGCTTGGTTACCGAGGCCTCAGTGGATTTATCGGCTGGCAGAATTTGAACGAAGTACTCACCTTCTTTAATTAGGCCATGCTCCACCCTTGCGCGCTCTTCGATGGCTCTGGTTCCGTCCTTTAAGTCTTTAACGTCGCCTGACAGCTTTGCATTACGGAGAGCCAAGAGACTATTTTTAGCCTTTTGTAGCTCTACTTGTTTTTCCATCTCATAAACCTTAAGCCATCTACCCTTACCCAACCAAAGTGGGTACTGGATTGCGATTAGCAATACCAGCATAGAGTAGATGACGATACGCATACTTGAAGAGGTTTTAACGCTTAAGGCTATAAAAAACGGATTTACCTGGGTAGCTAGCTACATCACCCAAATCCTCTTCAATTCGCAATAGCTGGTTGTATTTAGCAATACGATCAGAGCGAGATAAAGAACCTGTTTTAATTTGGCCGGCATTAGTTCCAACAGCGATATCGGCAATAGTGCTGTCCTCTGTCTCGCCTGAGCGATGTGAGATCACTGCCGTGTAATTTGCGCGCTTAGCCATTTCAATTGCCGCAAATGTTTCTGTCAACGTACCAATTTGGTTGATTTTGATCAGGATTGAATTGGCAATTCCTTTTTCAATGCCCTCCTTCAAGATACGTGTATTGGTAACAAATAGATCATCGCCAACCAACTGGATTTTCTTACCTAATTTTTTAGTAATATCGGCCCATCCATCCCAATCACTTTCATGCATTCCATCTTCAATGGAAACAATTGGGAATTGATCCGCCAGATTACCCAGGTAGTCCGAGAATTCGCTAGAGCTCAACTGCAGGCCCTCTCCAGACAAGTGATATTTGCCATCTTTATAGAATTCGCTAGCAGCGCAATCCAAAGCCAGGACAACATCTTCACCGGCCTGATAGCCTGCGCCCTCAATCGCCTTCATAATGGTCTGCAGGCACTCTTGATTACTCTTGAAGTTTGGCGCAAAGCCACCCTCATCACCAACTGTTGTTGGCATCCCTTGGGCGCCGATAATTTTCTTGAGCTCATGGAAGATTTCAGCACCACAACGTAGTGCATCGCGGAAATTTTGCGCACCTACAGGCATCACCATGAATTCTTGAATATCTAAACTATTGTTAGCGTGGGCGCCGCCATTGACAATATTCATCATTGGCACAGGTAATTGCATGCCGCCAGATCCGCCAAAATAACGGTACAAAGGCAAACCAGCTTCTTCTGCAGCGGCTCTGGCAACCGCCATTGAAACCGCAAGCGTAGCGTTAGCGCCAAGACGAGCTTTGTTATGAGTCCCATCCAATTCAACTAAGGTGTGATCCAAAAAGGCTTGCTCGCTTGCATCTAAGCCAAGAATGGTTTCCGCAATTTCAACATTAATATTTTGAACGGCCTTTAATACGCCCTTACCCAAGTAACGAGCTTTATCGCCATCGCGCAACTCGATTGCTTCACGTGAACCAGTCGATGCGCCTGAAGGTACAGCAGCACGTCCCATTACGCCAGATTCAAGTAAAACATCGCACTCTACCGTTGGGTTACCGCGTGAATCTAAAACTTCTCTACCGATGATGTCAACAATGGCGCTCATGCACCTTCTCCTTAAAACAATATGAATTGGTTTGGTTAAATTACTTAAAACTATCTTCTAAAAATGAACCACTTGATTTAACGACTGTATCGATAGCTACAAGTGATTCAAGTAAATCTTTCATCCGATTTAAAGGCACCGCATTCGGGCCATCAGACAATGCCTTTGATGGCTCTGGATGCGTTTCCATGAATAGGCCGCTGATGCCTACAGCGACAGCGGCTCGAGCCAACACCGGCACAAACTCACGCTGCCCGCCGCTAGAATTTCCTTGTCCACCTGGCAGTTGCACAGAATGCGTTGCATCAAAGACAACAGGCGCTTGTGATTCACGAAGAATAGAAAGGCTGCGCATATCGGAAACTAAGTTGTTATAGCCAAAAGAGGCGCCACGTTCGCAAACCATAAATTGATCAGCAAGGCCTTTTTCTTTGGCAGCAGCGCGGGCCTTCTCCACCACATTAAGCATTTCATGAGGTGATAGAAACTGACCTTTTTTGAAATTCACTGGCTTGCCACTTTGCGCACAAGCACGTATGAAATCAGTTTGTCTGCACAAAAATGCTGGGGTTTGCAAAACATCCACCACACTAGCAACAGCTGTAATTTCACTGATGTCATGAACATCAGTTAATACGGGGACACCAACTTCCTTTTTAACCTTGGCTAATATCTCTAACCCTTTTTCCATTCCAAGACCACGGAAGGATGTGCCCGAGGAACGATTAGCCTTATCAAACGATGACTTGTAGATAAAAGGAATCTTCAAGGAGGTGGTGATTTCTTTAAGTTCGCTGGCAATATCAATAGCCGACTGCTCCGATTCGATTACGCAAGGACCCGCAATCAGAAAGAAGCGTTGATTAAGACCAACATCAAATCCACATAGCTTGAATGCGCTCATTTCTTCCTCTTAGGCAACTTGTTTGAGAGACTGGCTCTGATGTGCAAGTGCGGCACTAATAAACGCAGAGAATAATGGGTGGCCATCACGCGGAGTAGATGTGAATTCTGGATGGAACTGGACTCCGAAGAACCATGGATGCATTGATGTTGGTAACTCCATCATCTCTGGCAAAGATTCATTTGGAGTTCTTGCGGAGATGATTAATCCAGACTCTTCCAGCTTGGGAACATAAGTATTGTTGACTTCATAACGATGGCGATGACGTTCATTAACTTCTGCACCATAAATACGGTGAGCTAATGTACCTGCTTTAACAGGGCAACGCTGTGACCCAAGGCGCATTGTGCCGCCCAGATCAGAATCATTCGTACGCTTTTCAACCCGTCCTTCTCTATCAAGCCACTCCGCAATTAGGGCAACAACCGGCTGTTCAGACGCAGGATCAAATTCTGTACTATTTGCTTTAGATAGGTTTGCTACATGACGTGCAAATTCAATAACAGCCAATTGCATGCCCAAACAAATGCCTAGATAAGGCACGTTGTTCTCACGAGCATAGCGAATTGCCGCAATTTTTCCTTCCGTGCCGCGCTTACCAAAGCCTCCTGGCACCAGAATCGCATCTAAATTAGTCAGGCAATCGATGCCATCCTTTTCGATCACTTCCGAATCAATGTAATTAATGTTGACTCGTGTATGCGTATGAATACCCGCATGACGCAAGGCCTCAATCAACGACTTGTATGACTCAGTTAGCTCGACATATTTACCAACCATACCGATAGTCACTTCATGCTGAGGGTTGGCCATTTCATAAACAAGATGGGCCCATACTGATAAATCAGCAGGCTTTGCATTCAACTCTAATTCACGGCAAATCAAATCATCCATGCCTTGAGCGTGCAGCATTTCCGGAATCTTGTAGATCGTATCTACGTCCCATACGGAAATAACTGCCTCTTCACGAACATTCGAGAAAAGAGAAATCTTGGCGCGCTCATCTTCTGGAATTGGGCGATCTGCACGACATAGCAACACTGTTGGCATGATGCCAATTTCGCGGAGCTTTTGAACCGAATGCTGGGTTGGCTTTGTTTTTAACTCGCCAGCGCTGTTGATATAGGGCACCAAGGTCAAGTGGACAAAGGCGCAGCTGTGCAGTGGCAAACGCAAGCTCATCTGCCTTGCTGCCTCTAGAAACGGGAGGGATTCAATATCACCAACTGTGCCGCCGATTTCACAAATTGCTACATCAGCCTTGCCATCGTGACTAGCTTTAGCACCGCGCTCTACAAATGCTTGAATTTCATTGGTGATGTGTGGGATTACCTGAACGGCTTTCCCCAAGTATTCACCACGACGCTCTTTGCTGATGACTGATTCGTAGATCTGTCCAGTAGTGAAGTTGTTGCTTTTGCGCATCTTCGCAGAAACGAAGCGCTCATAGTGACCCAAATCTAAGTCAGTCTCGGCGCCATCTTCGGTAACGAAAACTTCGCCATGCTGCAGCGGACTCATTGTGCCCGGGTCAACGTTGATATAAGGGTCTAATTTTAGGAGGGTGACTTTCAGGCCGCGGGATTCAAGAATCGCGGCAAGCGAGGCAGCTGCGATTCCTTTCCCTAAAGAAGAAACCACACCACCAGTGACAAAAACGTATTTGGTCATTGCTTAAGCTCTGTTGGAAAAAGTAATTATAACGACACCAAGAATGGAATTTAGAAATTGAAAGTCGGTAATATTGCAGGACACTCGCTAAATCCGACTTTTTGAACCCCAAATGCGCCTATTTTTTGCTGTTTTACTGACAATGCTGTCCCTCTTTTACTTTCTTCCTTTTGCCATTGCATTTAGACGGGCTAATTCAGGGGCTATTTTTGCCCTAAACCTATTTTTAGGATGGTCGCTCATTGGTTGGGTTGTTGCCCTAGTTTGGGCCATGAAGGATGTGAGCAGATCCTTTAATCAGACAATGTTTGATCATTATCGCCAAAATCGTACCCTTAAAATCTTATAAGTCATTGAATTTATTAATAAAAGTACTTTTTTCGTGCATTTAAGAGTTTAAACTCTTTCTTATATAAGACTTAAATTAACAACTATAATTTCGCAAAACGGGAGAGAATTCCCTTTTGGCCTTTCTATTGATCACTTTTACCTCATAGGAAACACAATGTTAGAAGCCTATAACGCCCACGTAGCTGAACGCGCAGCCCTCGGTATTCCAGCCCTTCCTTTAACCAAGGATCAAACTGCTGAGTTAGTGAAATTACTAAAAAATCTACCGGCCGGAAAAGAAGCTGAGCTAGTTGAACTCATTACCAATCGTGTTCCTGCAGGCGTTGATGAAGCCGCTAAGGTTAAGGCTGAATTTTTAGATGCTGTTGCCAAAGGGGCAGAAAAGTCACCGCTAATTACTCGCGTCCGTGCAACTGAATTGCTGGGCACTATGCTCGGTGGATACAACATCAAGCCATTAGTGGAGTTGCTTGCTGATGCTGAATGCGGTGCCGCCGCTGCAGAAGCGCTCAAGAAAACACTCTTGATGTTTGATTACTTCAATGATGTGCAAGAGCTTGCCGAAAAAGGTAATGCCAACGCTAAATCCGTTCTCCAAAGCTGGGCTGATGCAGAGTGGTTTACAAGCCGCCCTGCTGTTCCAGAAAGCATGAAGCTCACCGTTTTCAAAGTAACAGGTGAAACTAATACCGACGATCTCTCGCCTGCACCAGACGCATGGAGCCGTCCTGATATCCCATTGCATGCAACGATCATGCTCAAGAATCCACGTCCAGGTATTGAGCCTGATGAAACTGGTGTTCGCGGCCCAATGAAACAAATCGCTGCCCTCCAGAAAAAAGGCAATCAGATTGCTTATGTTGGAGATGTGGTTGGTGCAGGTTCCTCACGTAAATCTGCAACCAACTCAGTTCTTTGGTGGACAGGTCAAGATATTCCATTCGTGCCAAACAAACGTTTTGGTGGCGTGTGCTTGGGCACTAATATCGCTCCTATCTTCTTCAACACCATGGAAGATTCAGGCGCTTTGCCAATCGAATTAGATGTTTCCCAAATGAACATGGGAGATGAGATCGAACTTCGCCCATACGAAGGGAAAGTATTTAAGAATAGTAGTCAGATTACTAGCTTTTCATTGAAGTCGCCGGTGATTTTGGATGAAGTTCGTGCAGGCGGGCGCATTCCTTTAATTATTGGTCGTGGTTTAACTGCCAAAGCACGTGCAGCTCTTGGCTTGCCGGCTTCCACAGAATTCCGTCTGCCAGTAAATCCAGCGGACAACAAAAAAGGTTTCAGCTTGGCGCAAAAGATGGTTGGTCGCGCATGTGGATTGCCAGAGGGTCAAGGCGTTCGCCCTGGCACTTACTGCGAACCACACATGACTACTGTTGGCTCACAAGACACCACAGGCCCAATGACTCGCGATGAATTGAAAGACTTGGCTTGCCTTGGCTTCTCATCAGATCTCGTAATGCAGTCGTTCTGCCACACGTCAGCATATCCAAAGCCTGTTGATATTCGTACTCAACATGAGTTGCCACCATTCATGACCAATCGTGGTGGCGTTGCCTTACGCCCAGGCGATGGTGTGATCCACAGCTGGTTAAACCGCTTGCTCCTGCCAGATACATGCGGCACTGGCGGCGATAGCCACACTCGTTTCCCAATCGGCATCTCCTTCCCTGCTGGCTCTGGCTTGGTAGCTTTTGCTGCAGCAACTGGCGTCATGCCATTGGATATGCCTGAGTCTGTATTGGTGCGCTTCAAAGGCAAGATGCAGCCTGGCATCACTTTGCGTGATTTAGTAAACGCAATTCCTTTGTATGCAATCAAAAAAGGATTGTTGACTGTTGAAAAACAGGGCAAAAAGAATATTTTCTCTGGCCGCATTCTAGAAATCGAAGGTTTGCCTGATCTGAAAGTTGAGCAAGCGTTTGAATTATCTGATGCTTCAGCCGAGCGCTCTGCTGGTGGCTGTACAGTTCACCTCAATAAAGAGCCAATTATTGAGTACATGCAATCTAACATCACTTTGATGAAGTGGATGATTGCGAATGGTTATGAAGATAAGCGCACTCTTGGTCGTCGTATTAAAGCTATGGAAGCTTGGATTGCTAATCCACAACTTCTGAAGGCTGATGCAAACGCTGATTACGCAGAGATCATCGAAATTAATATTGATGAAATCAAAGAGCCAATTCTTGCTTGCCCTAATGACCCAGATGATGTCAAAGTATTGTCTGAGGTTGTTGGCGACAAAATTGATGAAGTGTTCATTGGTTCATGCATGACCAATATCGGCCACTTCCGTGCTGCAGGTCAAGTTCTTCAGGGCAAAAAAGATATGCCTACTCGTCTATGGGTAGCCCCTCCTACCAAGATGGATGCCATGGTTTTGATGGAAGAAGGTTACTACGGTATGTTGGGCGCAGCTGGTGCTCGCATGGAAAGCCCTGGCTGCTCTCTTTGCATGGGTAACCAAGCTCAGATTCGCAAGGGTTCTACAGCAGTATCGACATCTACACGTAACTTCCCTAACCGCCTGGGTATTGATACTCGCGTTTATTTGGCTTCCGCTGAATTAGCGTCTGTTGCAGCCCTCTTAGGTCGCCTACCTACTCCTGCAGAGTATTTGGAGCAAGTGAAGGCGCTTGATGCAAAAGCTGGTGACGTTTATAAGTACATGAGTTTTGACAAGCTCAAGTCATTTAGCGATGTTGCAGATACTGTAACGGTTTAATAGACTAAGAGCCTCAGCCTTTTATAGGGCTGAGAAATAAAAAAGGCGATCAAATGATCGCCTTTTTTATTAGATATAAATCAGTTTAAATCGATAACATATCTTCTTGACGGGCATTCTCGCGACTAATGCCCGATACCCACTTGTTCGTTGGGAGCCCTGTTTTTTCAAGTATCAACTTCGCACGCTTAGATACGTCTTTCCATTGAGCCTCCAATTTAGGACCCTTGAATGCAATAGCCACAACGTTACAGTCATGAGATTCAGGAAAAAGCAGCACGCGGTTATCAAAAGCTTCGCAGATATTTTTCAAATTCACATCAAAGCTTTTATGCCTTGAAAATAAATTCACTGTTAGAACACCTGGTCCCTTGAGAATGTTGTAGCAGCCCTTATAAAAATCTAATGAGCTCGCTGCTGGGCCATCGCAGATAGCGTCATACAAATCTACTTGTACCGCATCAAAAGTGTCCCCATATTGCTTATTATTTACAAAGGCTTTTGCATCAGCTTGTAACGTTTCCAATCTACGGTCGTCATCAGGAGTAAAAAACATGGGCCTAGCGGCAACAATCACTGCGGGATTGAGCTCAACCACTGTTGTCTTTACTGCTGGACAGTACCGATGCTGAAATTTAGTTAATGCTCCGGTGCCAAGACCGAGTTGCGCTACGCGCATGCCAGGCTTGGTTTCCAGGAACAGTAGCCAAGCCATCATTTGCTGGTTGTACTCAAGATAGATTTCATCGGGGTCGCGAATACGCATTGCCCCTTGAATCAATTCAGTACCAAAATGCAAATACCGAACACCGCCACTCTCAGAAAAAGTTACAGGCTCCATCAGCATACTTACTTAGCCCAGCGACGTGCATTGCGGAATAGACGCATCCATGGGCTTGCACCATCTGAGGTGTTTAGCCATTCTGGAGGACACCAACTCATTTGTGCAGCGCGTATTCCGCGCTCAGGATGAGGCATCATGACTGTGAAGCGTCCATCGGTAGTGGTTACACCTGTCAAGCCACCAGGTGATCCATTAGGGTTCATTGGATAGATCTCGGTAGGATTGCCTTGGTTATCAACAAATCGTAAGGCCGCCAATCCTTGTTTCTCAATTTGCTCTAAGTTGCCTTGCTGACTAAAGTTTGCATACCCTTCGCCGTGTGCAATCGCAATGGGCAACTGACTACCTTCCATGCCTTGCGTAAAGATTGATGGCGATGCCAATACTTCAGCCATAACTAGTCGCGCTTCATATTGCTCTGATTGGTTGCGGGTAAATTTAGGCCAATCTTGCGCCCCAGGAATAATTCCGGAAAGATTGCTCATCATCTGGCAACCATTGCAAACCCCCAAAGCAAAACTATCCTGACGACTAAAGAATGCAGAAAATTGATCACGTAACTGTTGGTTAAAGAGAATCGTTTTTGCCCAGCCTTCGCCAGCACCCAAAACATCTCCGTAGCTAAATCCACCGCAAGCAATCAGGCCACGGAAATCATCAAGCTTCGCTTTACCACTCAACAAGTCTGACATGTGAACGTCAAAGCTATCGAATCCCGCCCAATTTACGGCATAAGCCATTTCTACATGGGAGTTAACACCCTGTTCACGCAAAATGGCAACTTTAGGACGCACACCTTTTTGAATATAAGGCGCTGCCACATCCTCGGAGATGTCAAATGTTAAATTCGGAGTCATTCCCGAATCAGCAAGATTATCTAGCAAAGAAAATTCGCTATCCGCACAGGCTGGGTTGTCGCGTAGACGAGCAATTTGATAGCTGGTATTAGTCCACATTTTTTGTAGAACCTCACGAGGCTCGGCAAAGATGTTTTTAGCGTCACGCCAAATTTCAATGCGGCCATTTGTGTTGGACTTAGCAATCACATGGCTATAAGCACTTAAGCCAACTTTGCGCAGCACTGCAAATACAGCATCGCGATCTTCTCTACGTACTTGGATAACAGCACCTAGCTCTTCATTAAATAAAGCGCGTAGGGTTTGCTCATGTCTACGGCCAGATACTTGTTGAGCCCAATTCTTAGCATCGCCATGATCAGGCTCTTGGCCAACATCAACTGCGATCATATCGACGTTGATAGAAATGCCGCAATGTGATGCGAATGCCATTTCAGCAATAGTAGCCAAAAGACCGCCGTCAGAACGATCATGGTAAGCCAATAACTTGCCATCTTTTCTAAGCTCAATGATGGCTGAAGCTAGTGCCTTCAAATCTTCGGGATGGTCAACGTTTGGCGTATCTTTGCCTGATTGGTTAAGCACCTGAGCAAGAATGCTGCCTGCCATTCGGTTCTTACCGCGACCTAAGTCAATCAGAATTAATTCAGTCTCAAGACTAGCGCCGTTAGTGGTCTTAAGGCTTAGGAGTGGCGTCAATGTTTTGCGAACATCTTGCACAGAAGCAAATGCAGAAATAATGAGCGATACCGGTGAGACAACCTTCTTGGCTTGATCGCCATCGCGCCATTCTGTAGCCATTGATAATGAATCTTTACCAACAGGGATGGAGATTCCCAGCGCAGGACACAGCTCCATACCAACCGCTTTAACTGAATCGTATAACTTGGCATCTTCGCCCGGCGCACCACATGCTGCCATCCAGTTTGCGGAAAGCTTAACGCTCTCAAGGCTAGAAATATCAGCGGCCAATAAATTGGTAACAGCCTCACCAACTGCCATTCGAGCTGCTGCAGGGGCATCCATAACTGCCAGCGGGGTTCTCTCACCCATGCTCATTGCTTCGCCGCGGTATCCTTTGTAATCCATCAAAGTTACAGCGCAGTCAGCTACTGGAACTTGCCAAGGACCAACAAATTGATCGCGAGCATTTAATCCGCCGACTGTTCTATCGCCAATAGTGATCAGGAAAGATTTGCTAGCAACAGTAGGTTGCTGCAACACCCAAGCAATAGACTTCGCTAAATCAGCATCGGTTACTTCCAACTCAGAAAATTCTTGGGAAATACGCTTAACATCACGATGCATGCGCGGAGGCTTGCCTAGCAAAACTTCCATTGGCATATCAATTGGCAGCTCGGCATCTGTACCAGCATTTTGCTTGGAATCCGTTAGCTTTAATTGACGCTCAGCAGTGGCTTCACCCACAACGGCAAATGGACAACGCTCGCGCTCACAGAATGACTTAAATAAATCCAAGTCTTTTGCTTCAATTGCTAAAACATAGCGCTCTTGAGATTCATTACACCAAATCTCAGCTGGGCTCATGCCGCTTTCTTCTAGTGGAACGCTGCGCAATTTAAACTTCGCACCAAGCCCAGCACCATCTGCAAGCTCCGGGAAGGCGTTGGATAGACCACCAGCACCCACGTCGTGAATAGAAACAATTGGATTATTTTTACCTAAAGCACGGCAGGCATTAATCACTTCTTGTGCACGCCGCTCCATCTCAGGATTGCCGCGTTGCACAGAATCAAAATCTAAATCAGCGGTATTGGTGCCGGTTGCGACAGAGCTACCAGTAGCACCGCCCATGCCAATACGCATTCCAGGACCACCCAATTGAATCAGCAAATGTCCCGCTTGAATGGCTTTTTTCTCTGTATGAATAGAGTCGATACTACCAATGCCACCTGCAATCATGATGGGCTTGTGATAGCCGCGACGCGTGCCATCCAAGGTTTGCTCGAATACCCGGAAGTAACCACCCAAAATTGGTCTGCCAAATTCATTATTGAATGCTGCGCCACCTAATGGACCATCAATCATGATCTGCAATGGTGTTGCTATACGCTCAGGCTTGCCATACTGCTCAGACTCCCACGGAAGATCTGTACCAGGAATATTGAGGTTGGAGACCGAGAAGCCAGTTAAGCCAGCTTTAGGACGTCCGCCTACACCAGTAGCACCTTCGTCACGTATCTCACCGCCCGCGCCAGTAGAGGCTCCAGGGAATGGAGCAATAGCTGTTGGGTGGTTATGAGTTTCCACCTTCATCAATGTGTGGACTAAACGCGTATCTTTTGCATATTGCTGTTGATTGCCTTGTGGAGCCCATGTCTCAGCTTCGCAACCAACCATCACCGCAGAGTTATCAGAGTAAGCAACGATAGTGCCTTCTGGTTTCAACTGATGCGTATTACGAATCATGGCAAACAAAGAACGCTCTTGATCATCCCCATCAATTGTCCAGCTTGAATTAAAAATCTTATGTCGGCAATGCTCGCTGTTTGCCTGCGCAAACATAATCAGCTCGACATCGCTTGGGTTGCGCTCTAGGCGGATGAAGTTTTCAGTCAAATAAGCAACTTCATCATCAGATAGAGCCAAACCTAATTCTTGGTTTGCCTTATCCAGAGCCGCCCTACCTTCTGAGAGGACTGGGATACGCTTCAAAGGTCGATCATCCAATGATTGATACAGTGCATTTGCATCTTCCACCGATTCAATCACCGCCTCAGTCATGCGATCGTGCAACGCTGCCAACACTAATTGAATCTGTTCGGCATTTAATGGTTTTTTGCTCTTCCAAGCAAACTGAACTCCGCGTTCAATTCGCAATACGTTTAGGCCGCACTGACGAGCAATGTCCGTTGCTTTGCTTGCCCAAGGGGAAACTGTGCCCAATCGGGGAATAACGATTGCTCCCTGTGCATCTCCAGAACCTTTGCCAAACCAAGATTTACCTTTAGAAATAATGGATGAGAATGGTTGACCATACGTCAGCAGGCTAGCCAAAACTTCTAGGCTATTTGCATCCAACTCCTGATCAGACCAGACAAAGTGAAGGTATTGACCCTCAGTAGACTCTAAATCGACGCCTTGTGAGGCTAAAGAGGCCAAAAGGCGCTGTTGACGGAATGGGGATAGCGCATCTGCACCCGGTAAAAAGTGGTAGGAGGACATCCCTAGATTATAAGGTTTTGCCTACAGTAAGCGGCCACCCTGAAGCCGTAATTGGCGCTGGCCAAGGCTGGATCATGGGTCACCAAAATAAGGGTTGAATTATTAGCTCAATTTAGCTCAAAAAGCAGCTCAATCACCCTATTTCCGCTGGCTTCGTCCAGACTCCCCGTAGGCTCATCGGCAAATAAGATCTCTGGTTGAGTAATAAATGCTCTGGCTAGGGCAACTCGTTGCTGCTCGCCCCCCAGAAAGCGTTCTAGGAAAGTGTTTTGCACGCTCATTGAGGCCGACCTTTTCAAACCAATTCAATGCCTGCTCTTTCGCATTTACGAGGCCATTTAGCTCGGCTGGAAGCATGACATTTTCTAAGGCCGTTAAATGAGGTAAGAGTTGAAAGGACTGAAATACAAACCCAACATGTAAACCGCGCAATCTAGCCCTACCGTCTTCATTAAGCTGGCTAAGGTTCTGCCCCATTAAATTAACATGCCCCGCGCTTGGTAAATCAAGTCCAGCCAAAAGCCCTAATAAAGTGCTTTTACCCGAGCCCGATGATGCTCCTGTAATGACAATACTTTCCCCTGAAAATATATCAAAGCAAATGTCGTGCAAAATAGATAAAGAGCCATCACTGGACACTACAATCCTTAACCAGATGATTTGCGCTTAGAACCTTTGTTGAAATGCTCATAAATGAATCAAAGTAATTGGCTAACCTTAGTGAGTAGAAAAAATCTATTGATAGGCCTATTTTGCCTGTTAATTCCGGTTGTCACCGTTGCCCAGTCCAACCCAACGATTTTGGTTCTGGGTGATAGCCTTTCTGCCGAGTACGGCATTCAGCGGGGAGCAGGATGGGTTCGCCTACTTCAGGATCAACTAATAAAGCAGGGTTCCTCGTGGACAGTGAGCAATGCCAGCATTAGCGGTGAAACTACCGCGGGCGGATTAAATAGGTTACCTGCCTTACTTGCACAAAAGAAGCCCAAAATCGTATTTTTAGAGCTCGGCGTAAACGATGCGCTTCGTGGGCTCTCAATTGGTGAAACAGAAAAAAATCTTCGCGCCATGATTGTTCTTAGTAAAAAATCAGGGGCTAGAGTATTGCTCTTTGGAATGCAAATTCCCCTAAATTATGGCCAGGACTACACCAAACAATTTAAAGATTTATATCCCAAGCTTGCCAGCAGTGAAAATATTAATCTACTCCCCTTCTTTATGAGTGGCGTAGTAAGTAATAGAGATCTATTCCAGGCAGATAACATTCACCCAAACGAACAGGCTCAGCCCCGGCTCTACAAAAACGTATGGGGTGCTATGGCCCCATATCAATCAATGCTTTTAGGAAACTAGCCTAGCTACCTGAGCTAGATGTATTTTATTTAAGAGGGTTGATGGTTTTTACGTTAGCCGCGTCGCGCCAATAGGCCATAAAGCCTGCGAATTCTGACTGAGCCACCAAAGCCTGGATTTGCTGAGCTTGAGCTTTATGCACCTTGGCATCACCGCCTGACGGTTGACGCACTTGGTCTACGCGATACAAGGTTACACCAGCTCCCGGCTCTTTTACAGATACTATCGCTGGTAACTTATTCGGGTTTGTAGCCATGACATCATCGATTGCGGAACCAACTAAATTAGCGGGCTTGTTGCGCGATACCCAAACTGGTGCAGCAAAGCCAGCTGCATTTTTGGGATCTTTTTCTAGGGATGAAAAACGATCAGCAGCTGCATTGATTGCAAGCTTTTCAGCCGCACGCTGACTCACTTGACGTTTCACCTCACCAGCCACATCTTTAAAAGGAAGGGTTTGTGCTGGATGGAAAATGACTACGCGTGCGGAAACAAATACTCCAGGTGCGACTTGAACGGCTTCAATATTACGTTTATTTTTAACAGCCTCATCACCAAAAAGGGCTTGAACCACCTTTGGATTGGCGAGTGGATGATCCCTTGAAACGCCGACAGGGCCAGATCTTGTGAGACCTTTTTGTGTCTGAATTCTCAGCTTTAATTTATCCGCCGCAGGCTTAAGGCTATCAGACTGATCGTAAGTCATATTTGCGAACAGATCAGCTTTTTCACTAAAGACCTTGGCATCCGACTTGGGGTCAGCCTTCAGTACGATGTATTCGACATCAACATACTCGGGACTCTCAAACAGCTTTGAATTAGCACTATAAAAAGCCTGCATCTCTTCTTGGGATGGGTTTACCTTAGACAAGTAATCTTTGGCATCAAATTTCAAAGCCTGAACTTGGCGCTCAGTTTCGTATAAGGTTGACACAATTTCAGAAAGCTTGGGGCTTGCAAGCTCAGTACGAGCCACTGAATTTACTAATTGACTAATCTTTAGGTCAAACGACGCTTGGCTAGCATAAAACTGCTCTTCGTTTAAACCGTTATTTGCCAATAACTGTTTGAAACGAACATCGTCAAAGCTACCATCCTGTCTGTACAAAGCACGAATCTGTGGAATATTTTGTAGACTTTTGATTAAAGCCTCTTTGCCAACTTGCAAACGCAAATTGATTACGGCAAAACCTAAAATGCGTTGCTGTAAAAGCTCATTCAAAATTGCCTGTCTAAACGGAAGACTTTGAGCAATCTGCACATTTCCGCCAACACGTTCAGCTTGACGCTTTGCTGCGTTATCGACTTCCTGCGAAGTAATGGGCTTGCCCTTCACTTTAACAAGGTCAGTTTCCTTATCCATAAAGCCGGAATAACTTGAAATACCGAACATCACAAATGAAGGAACAATAAACAGCATTAAAACGAGCTGAAGAATCTTTTGGTGCTTACGGACGGTATCAAACATGAATGGGGTCGCTAGTAATGCTAGTAATAAATATCAATCGAATGATTTTACTAGGCTATCAGAATTGAGGGGTGTGGAATGCCAGAACTGAGGCGTAGAAAAGTAATGTTTTGGTGGGCGCTGAGAGGCTCGAACTCCCGACATTCTGCGTGTAAGGCAGACGCTCTACCAACTGAGCTAAGCGCCCCAAAATATTACAGCTGAGATTGTAACCTAAGCGCGGCTAGTAAGCATAGAAACCGCCAGATTTACCCGTAAATTTCGAGCAGAAAAGACTGGAAATATGCCCACAAGCCGTACTTCTTAGTGCTTCAGAACCTCTCCGGACGATAGCTTCTCGTTAGCCTTGCTGGCCTCTGCCGCCTTTTTGGCGAGCTCTTCTGGGGTCGGCTCCGGTAAGGCCTCAGGCATGCGTTCTAACGCCAGCTCAAGGACCTTATCAATCCAGCGAACTGGAATGATTTCGATTGCATTCTTCACGTTATCCGGAATATCAATCAGATCCTTAATGTTTTCCTCTGGAATTAAGGCCAATTTAATCCCGCCGCGGTGAGCAGCCAAAAGCTTCTCTTTTAACCCGCCAATCGGAAGCACTTCTCCACGCAAAGTAATTTCACCGGTCATGGCCACATCGGATCGAATTGGAATACC